>JAJZHP010000037.1 GCA_021804355.1 Pseudomonadota bacterium
GCACTCTGCAAGTGATGGGGAGTTCGGATGCCCAGATTGATCAATGGTTACAGCAGGGCAAGATCGATAAAAATCTGGACGTGTTGAGTCCGATGAATGGCGTCGTGGTGTTACGCAATGCAGCCGTTGGCACCTTAGTACAGCCTGGAACGGCTCCTGCTCCTCTGACCCTGGCAGCTCTTGACTCGATATGGCTGGTCGCACAGGTGCCTGAATCAGGGGTGGCTCACCTAGCGCTCGGCGAACCGGTTCGCGTGACGGTTGACGCTTACCCAGGTCAGGTATTTACCGGCAAGATTGATCGCATGGCGGCCGCCCTGGATCCGAACTCACACCGGGTTGAAATTCATGCGGTGATTGCCAACCCCAGCCATCAATTATTGCCACAGATGATAACTACCGTTAGCTTACCAACGTCTGCGCCTGTCGTTTACCCCGCCTTGCATGAAAGTGGGGTCGTGCGCGGTAGTGACGGTACATTCAGTGTGTTCGTTACGCAGGGTGATCATCGATTTACCCGGCGATTGGTTCATGTTGGTGATGAGCAAGACGGCTATTTTCCTGTTCTTGATGGCCTGCGTGCAGGTGAGCAAGTGGCTACGGAAGGGGCCTTGTTTATCAGTAATGCCTTGGATTTACAGGCTGGTGGATCTGCATCCGATGACTAGTCCCTCATAACAACGTATAAGGTTATCCTGTGCTAAGAACTGTTATTGCCTTTGCCTTGTCCAAACGGGCCCTGATTATGCTGGGGTTGCTGGTTTTTTTTATAGCCGGTATTTTTGCTTACAGCCGCCTTAATATCGAGGCCTACCCTAATCCTGCTCCTGTTATACTTGAAATTACAGCTCAGGCTCCCGGGTTATCTGCAGAAGAAATGGAGCGTTATTACACCCGCCCCATGGAAGTTGGTTTAGCGACCACTCCGGGTATTGATAACATCCGGTCAACTTCCTTCTATGGCTTGTCTTTTATTCGCGTCACTTTCAAATACGGCATTGATTATTACTTTGCTTATACCCAGGCTGCACTTAATTTGCAGCAAAATGTTAATTTGCCCGGAGGTATACAGCCACAAATTCAGGCGTCGAGTTTGGTGGGGGAGATTTACCGCTATCAGCTGGTGGGGCCGCCTCATACCAGCTTGACCGCGCTAAGAACCTTGCAGGACTGGGTAGTAACACGGCGTTTATTGACGGTACATGGTGTTGCCCAGGTCGTAACTTGGGGGGGGACGACCAAAGAATATGAAGTGATCGCTGATCAGCACAAGATGGAAGCACTGGGGATTACGATACCGCAACTGGTGGCGGCAGTAGGCAATGGCAACGTCAATGTTGGTGGACGTACCCTTCAAATGGGCCAACAGTCAGTCAATATCCGTGGCATTGGTTTGATTCGTGATACAGATGATCTAGGTAATGTGGTACTGAGACAGGATCATGGTGCTCCGGTCAAAGTGAGCGATATTGCTACGGTCAAAGTAGGTTTTGTGCCTCGTTTGGGTAAGGCTGGACGTGATGCCCAAAGTGATGTTGTGACGGGTATTGTGGTGATGAACCGTACGCAGCAGACCAAGGATGTGATACAGCGCGTTCAACAAGAAGTTGCCAAGATTAACTCGGATGGAACGCTGCCGCCTGGGGTTAAGATTGTTCCCTTTTATGATCGGACCAGCCTGATACAGGTGACTACCCATACCGTTATACATAACCTGCTTTTTGGCGTCTTGCTGGTGTTCTTGATCCAGTGGATGTTTTTGGGAGACCTGCGTAGTGCCTTAATTGTCAGCGCCAATATCCCTTTTGCGCTGTTTTTCTCCATCATGATCCTGGTCGCTGTGGGTGACTCGGCTAATCTGCTGTCCCTGGGAGCTGTTGACTTAGGTATTATCGTTGAATCAGCCGTTATCCTTATCGAGAATATATTTCGCAATTTGCAAAAAGACCAACATGGACAAGCTGCGCTATTGGATACCTTGGCTTTTGCAGATCGGGAGGGAGGTCAAATTCGGGGAAAAGCTCTCAATCCCTGGAGCCAGCGGTTGCGGCTGATCTACTTGAGCGCGTTGCAGGTGGACCGTGCTGTATGGTTTTCATCCTGTATTACGGTGGCTGCATTTTTGCCCTTGTTCACCATGCAGGGGGTAGAGGGCCAGATCTTTGGCCCTATGGCCCGCACCTATGCCTATGCCTTGACAGGAGCTCTGATCGCTACCTTTACCGTGTCCCCGGTACTGGCTTCCATGATTTTGCCTGAACATATGCAGGAGACTGAAACCTGGCTAGTTCGTGGTATACGCCGGATATACCGACCGGCACTCAATGCTGTCCTGAAGTATCGCAAGACGACGGTTTGGATGGGCTGTTTATTCTTTTTAGGTTCGTTGTTATTACTGAAACAGATTGGCTCGGAGTTTTTGCCTGCTCTGGAGGAGGGTAACCTCTGGATACGTGCGACCATGCCGACCACCATATCGCTGGAAGCGGGCATGGATAAAGTGGATCGTATGCGTGCCATTATCAAAAGTCATCCAGAAGTCATTACCGTCGTGTCACAGCATGGCCGACCTGATGATGGCAGTGATGCGTCTGGTTTTTATAATGCCGAGTTTTTTGTGCCCTTAAAACCTTTCGATACCTGGCGGTCCGGTTATACCAAGGATCAGCTGGTGCAAGATCTGCAAAAGCAACTGTCTGATGAATTTCCGGGGATAGGGTTCAATTTTTCACAGTATATTCAGGATAACGTCGAAGAGGGTTTGTCTGGGGTCAAAGGGGCCAATTCGGTCAAGATCATGGGTCCTGATCTGGTCGAACTGGAAAAACTGGCAGGGCAAGTCATGCAAGTGATGTCTCATGTCCAGGGCGTGCAAGATCTGGGTATTTTTCATGTGCTGGGACAGCCTAATCTTGATATTACGGTAGATCGTGCCCGCGCTGCTCGCTATGGCTTGAATGCTGGCGATATCAATGGGCTGATTCAGACTGCTTTGGGGGGGAGCCAGGCTACGACCGTATTTGAAGATGATAAACAGTTTGGTGTCGTCGTGCGTCTTGCCAAGCGTTATCGTGCCCATATAGATGATATTCGCCATGTCGATGTAGGTTATACCGCGGCCAACGGGACCACGGCTTATATTCCTCTATCCGAGGTGGCGACAATTACCTTGGATACGGGGGCCTCTTACATTTATCACGAGAGTAACGAACGTTTTATTCCTGTCAAATTCAGTGTTCGTGGGCGTGATTTAGGTAGTACCGTGATTGATGCCCAAGCCAGGGTGAAAAGCCAGGTTATATTGCCCTCGGGCTATCATCTTGAATGGGCGGGTGAATACGGTGAGATGAAAGAAGCGCAGCACCGTCTATACCTGATTTTGCCGGTTGCGTTTTGCCTGATTTTATTACTGCTGTATACCTTGTTTGGCAATGTGCGAGATAGTTTGCTCACCCTGGCAGCCATTCCTTTTTCTGTGGGGGGAGGGATAGGTGCTCTTTATATCTCAGGTTTAAACCTGAGCGTTTCAGCAGCCATTGGTTTTGTGTCCTTACTGGGCGTGTCGGTGATGATGGGTATTTTGATCATTACCTACTTTAATCAAATGATCAGTGAGGGGCTACCTCCGGTGGAGGCCATGCGCGAGGCAGGGGATCGCTTGATGCGGCCTACGCTGATGACAGCGTTGTCGGCCTGTATTGCCTTGCTCCCTGCGGCGATGTCGCATGGTATCGGTAGTCAGGTTCAACGTCCTTTGGCAACGGTGGTCGTCGGTGGCATGCTGGTGGGGCCTATTATGCTGTTGCTGGTGGCACCGGCCTTACAGGTCATGGTTCGCGAGGGCTTCAAGCGTCGTCGTTCTGATGCTGCTGGCGAGGAGGCGCAATCATGAGGTTGATAACCTATAACTCGGTATGTTTATGGGTGGTTATCCTGCTCTCGGGGTGTGCCGTAGGACCTGATTTCAAGGCGTCAACCTTGCCTTCCGATCAGCATCCCATGACCCGTGCAGGGTTCTCAGAGCAAACGGATGCCGGAGCGCCGGTTCAACGCTGGGATAGCCATCATGAGGTGACGAATCCCTGGTGGAAGTCCTGGGGATCAGCTCATCTTAATGCGCTGATCGAGACGGCATTTAAGCATAATCCTACCCTGCAAAGCGCTGAAGCGGCCTTGAGGCAGGCTCATGAGAATACGGCAGCACAATTTAGCAGCTATTTTCCGACCTTGCAGGCAGGCTATACGCCTAGTCGCCAAAGTGTTTCCAATACCCTGGCATCACCTTTAAATACGCCTTCTAATCCCTTTAATTTACAGACGGCGCAACTGAGTATCAGTTATGCACCTGATGTTTTCGGGTTGAATCACCGGTGGGTAGAATCTCTTCAGGCGCAGGAGGCCATACAGCGTGATCAGTTGGATGCGGCTCATCTGACATTAGCTTCAAGCCTGGTAGCAGCAGCTATACAGGAATCTGCATTGCTGGCTCAGATCCAGGCTACTCAAACTGCCCAGGAGGATTTGAACCGACTGCTCAGCATAACGACCCAGGCGCAGCGTCTAGGTGATGCAACGGGGCTGGATGTGCTGACGGCTCAAACAGTGTTAGCGCAGTGGCAACAGACGTTGCCACCGCTGGAAAAGCAGCTTGAACAAACCCGGGATCTGGTGGCGGTGTTAACGGGTCAACGACCTGACGAGAACCGTGATGCTGATTTTAGCTGGGGAGAATTGACGGGAACGGACACGGTGCCTATCGGCTTGCCCTCGCAATTGGTGCGTAATCGCCCTGATGTACGAGCCGCTGAAGAGCAAGTGCACGCAGCCAGTGCTCTGGTGGGAGTGGCTGTGGCTAATCGCTTCCCGCAGTTTTCGCTATCGGCAGCTTACGGAGGCAGCTCTACCAGCTGGTCGAGCATGTTCCGCCCCAATAATGCGTTCTGGATACTTTCAGGTTCAGCCAGCATGAGTCTTTTTGATTTTGGCGGTTTGCGGCATCGTCAGCGAGCGGCTGAAGCGGCTCTGGATCAAACACAAGCCCAGTACCGCGCCGTTGTATTGCAGGCTTTTCAGGGGGTAGCCGATGCACTTTATGCGGCGGACAGCGATGCGAAGCTGGAAGCGGCATCACGCAAGGTTGAAACAGCGGCAGGCAATGCTTATCACTTGGCTCAGCGGCAGTTTGAAGCGGGGGCTGTCAATATGACCACGGTGTTGAATTTAGAAATAGCTTATCAGCAAGCCAGAATAGCTACCGTTCAGGCTCAGGCGCAACGATTGACCGATACGGTGGCTCTGTATCAGGCCTTGGGCGGAAATTGGCACTGAATATTGCCAATATCACGATTTATATACATTTTTTGATGAAATTGATTGACATTTATGCCTCGTGTCGTATCCTTAACGCATCTCATTGCATGGAGGTCCTATCTTGGACGGTCATAGTTGTTGTTGCTTGTTTTAAAGCGGCGAACAGTCCGGGGTTGATCTCTTCTCTCGTGCTGTTTCGCCGAACTAGGCGGGACAGTGCGCATGTAGTTTCAGTTAGCATCGCATTCCCATAAAACATCAAGATTCGGATCCAGGCAGCTGGGTTAATGACGCTTGTTCCAGGGTTGATTTGGAACGAAGTTGTTTTCATCGTGCATGCGCCCCGATCCGCAAATATCCTGAAAGGGAGATTGCGACATGAAAATTCAGTGGATACATAACGCCGAAGGGCGGTTAGTGGCTCGTTTTGTGATCGAACAGAGCCAGCAGAGTCGAGTTAATGATCATGACATCACGCTGATTCAGGAGGAATCAGAGACTGTATCAAGCATCCGACCAGCCACGGTTGCAGACATGGACGACTTGAGTTTATGGGCTGCCTAAATCAGGTGACCATGTTTCCATGATCAGTGACAACGAGTTGGGGGAAAAACCCATGACACATCAAGATAGTACAGCAGTTCTGGACTCAGCGCACATCGGGGATATCCGTGGTGCGCTGGGTACCATTCGACGTGATGATACCGGTGCTCGCCATACCTGGCGTGAGCGTTTGAAAACCTTGCTAGCCATACTTGGTCCTGGCTTGATCGTCATGGTGGGTGATAATGATGCGGGGGCATTCAGTACTTATGCCCAGATGGGACAGAATTATGGTACGACCCTGCTCTGGACCTTGGCCTTGCTGGTGCCTGTTTTATATGTCAATCAGGAGATGGTACTGCGCCTGGGTGCCGTGACCGGGGTAGGGCATGCTCGTTTGATTCTGGAGCGTTTTGGCAAGTTCTGGGGAGCCTTCAGCGTTATCGATCTGTTTTTACTCAATGCCCTGACGATAGTGACTGAGTTTATCGGCATCAGCTTGGGTATGGAGTATCTGGGTGTACCCCGGTTGCTTGGCGTTGGTATATCAGCCCTTTGCATCATTGCTGCAGCCAGTACAGGGAGTTTTCGTCGTTTTGAGCGGTTTTCCTTGATTCTGGTGTTGGGAAGTCTGCTTTTGATACCCTTGTTTGTACTGGTTCATCCTCCGATGCATCAGGTGATTCATGATCTGTTCAGAATCGCCATGCCCGCTCATGCCCGCCTCAGCGATGTGATGCTCTTGATCATCGGTATTGTGGGGACAACGATTGCTCCCTGGCAGCTGTTTTTTCAGCAGAGTTATGTCATTGATAAACGCATCACGCCCCGCTTTATTCGCTATGAGCGGCTGGATCTCTGGTTGGGTATCATTCTGGTCCTGATTGGAGCCATTGCGATTACCGCCTGTGTGGCGTATGCCTTTGCCGGGAAGCCGGAAGCATCACATTTTATCGATGCAGGGCAAGTTGCAGTTGGGCTCGCTAAATATCAAGGTAAATGGCCTGGTATCCTATTCGCCATTGCTTTGATCGATGCCAGTATCATCGGTGCAGCCGCCGTATCGCTGTCAACGGCCTATGCTATCGGTGATGTTTTGGCGCTGCGTCATTCGCTGCATCGTCGTCCAGGCGAGGCCAAGGCCTTTTATGCCGTCTATGTGGCCTTGATTGCCGTGGCAGCCGCTTTGGTGCTGATACCAGGTATGCCTCTGGGGTTGCTCACCAATGCCGTACAAACATTAGCCGGTATCCTGTTACCCAGCGCCTCGGTCTTTCTATTGCTGCTGTGCAATGACAAGGCGGTCTTGGGTCCTTGGGTTAATTCGCGCGCAACCAATCTGTTTACGGCAGCGGTGGTGAGTGTGTTGCTGGTGTTGTCCGTGATTTTAACGGCATCGGTACTATTTCCGGATATTTCGGAAAACACCATCCTGGATATTTTGGTAGCAGGGGGACTGATAGCTACCTTAGTGGCTCTTAGTCACTGGGTACTGCGTACTTATGGAAATGCTCAATCCGATGAGCTGATGCCAGATCTGCTCGCTGTGCCTGAAAGTGAAAAAATTGTCTGGCGTATGCCAGCTCTGCACCTGCTAGCGCCCGCCGCCGTCAGTTCATCGACCCGCTTGTGGATGGGAGCCCTACGGGGCTACTTGGTAATCGCTGTGGTCATGGTAGTCATCAAGGTGGTTCATCTAGCCTTGGCCGGTTAATCCGTTATCCATCATTTGTCCTCAGTTTCAGTTCAGTGAACGATTCACTGAACTGACATCATAGGTTGTTAGCATAATGTATGATTTTAGCCTTGGGTTGCCGATATTGCATCGTAGTCAATTTCTGAAGATAGTCGTTTTTTTAGCCTTATCCAGCGGTCGGGTGTCGCTGGCAGATGACATCGTAAGCTCAGATAAGAAAGATAGCACCTTGTCACCTTCATGGTTAGGCGTCCCTTTGCCGCAAGTGACCGGGGCTCAGTTCACCTTGATTCGTCAGGATATTCCGCCTTTTGATAGCCCTTATCAAGGGCCTTTAAGTGTTCGACCCGATGTCTCCAGTACCTATACGGCTGGCTTTTATCTGGGTTGGGAGCCTATTAAAAGCTCTCAGTTTTATCTTGATTTTGAGAAGTTCACCGGGGCGGGAGTGAGTGATGCTACTGGCTTGGCCAGTCTTACCGATGGTGATGCTGTTCGTGCGGGTGCTCATGGGTTGTCGCATGATTTTTATACAGCCCGGGCCTATTGGCGACAGTTGATATCACTGTCGGGGGGTAGTCATGAGGTCGCTCGTAGCCAGGATCAGGTGGCAACCCAGGAAGCCGATACACATCTGGAATTTAAGCTGGGTATCTTGGCTGCCTCAGATGATTTTGATCATAATCGTTATGCAAATTCGACACGCACTCAGTTTCAGAACTGGAGTCTATTTAATAATACGGCCTGGGACTTTGCCGCAGATACACGCGGCTATACCACCGGAGGCATGGCTGCCTGGATAAGCCCGGTGTGGTCGGCACGTTTAGGAATTTACAAGATGCCGCAATATGCCAATGGCCAACCGTTAGCGCCTATCGATCAGGCCAGGGGGCAGAATTTTGAACTGACCTGGGCGCAGCCTCGTGATAACGGTATCGTAGTTCGAACCCTGATCTATCAAAATGTGGCTGGCATGGGGGTGTATCAACAGGCTATTGCCATAGGGCAGTACACACATACGATTCCTGATATCGTGGCTAATGACCATGCTGGTCGACGTAAATATGGTGCCGGGTTAAATGTTGAAGTCCCTCTGGCAGACGCCGGAGAAACAGGTTTTTTCTCTCGCCTAGGATGGGATGATGGCAGGACAGAGTCGTATGCCTTTACGGAGATGGATAGCGTTTTCAGTGCAGGTTTTCAGGTCGATGGCGTGCACTGGATGCGGTCACAGGATCGCTTAGGTATTGCCTACGTTGCGGGTGGACTCTCAAGTTGGCATAGATCTTATCTGGAAGCTGGAGGTCAAGGCTTTGTCCTAGGGGATGGGCGGCTTAATTACGGTTCAGAACAGGTCATGGAGGTTTACTACCGCTGGCAACTTGGGCGTTATGTGCAGGTCAGTCCTGATTTTCAGGAAATCATCAACCCTGGTTTTAATCGGGATCGAGGCCCTGTTTCTGTTTTTGGTGCGCGCCTCCATATGGAGTACTAGGCTGATTCAACCCTTCCTCCCTAGGATGTAAAATAAGGATAAAACTCTGTCTATGGGGTACAGCCCCAAAGATAGTCAGTGGGGCGTCGGTCGCGTGGACTGTGGTATATATCAATCGTTATTTAACAGATTTCCATGATGTTATGATGTGATATCCTCAAGTTTGGTGCATTAGGGTTTCCAGCAATATTGCCACCACCGATATTGCTTGCACCCTTATTTGCTATAACCTCTATCTGGGTACTCAGAACAACCTTCAAAACGTATCTCGAGCATTTTAGGAGATGACCGTGTCGCATCTTTTATTGATTGGTGGTACAGGTTTTTTTGGCAAATGCTTTCTCGATGCCTACAGTAGGGGGCTATTATCTCCGTGGAATATTAACCGCCTTACCCTAGTAGCAAGGCATGCCTCAAATTTTGCGTTAACCCATACACATTTTTTCAAAAACACTAATATTCAAGCCATTGATGGCGACATCTCCTGCATGCATGAGCTACCCTTCGCGGATTATGTGATTCATGCCGCCGCGTCTTCCAATGCATCAAAGTACATCTTTCGCCCTGATGTGGAACAGCTAAATATTGAAACTGCAGTCTCGAATTACATCCAGTTGGCCCAAAAATACCATAGAGAGAGTCGAATTGTTTATATCAGCTCAGGAGCTGTTTACGGGAAGCAAAAGATGCTTGAGGGCCCTATCCCAGAATCAAGAATTCATGATATTTCCCATTTTGACCTAAACAAGAAAAGCTATGCTTGGGCCAAAAGAAATGGCGAGTTGTTATTCCAACCCCTTGCCAGCGCGGGCCTGAATGTCGCCATAGCCCGCTGCTTTGCCTTTATGGGTCCATGGTTGCCCACTGACCAGCATTTTGCAATAGGAAACTTTATTCGCAATGCGTTCTTGCAGCAGACAATCACTGTGCTCGCTGACCGGCCCGTATACCGATCCTACATGTATGCCGATGATCTTGTACACTGGCTCATGACAATTGCCGAACATGCTGATTCGTCATTACACACTTACAATGTAGGATCGGATCAACCTGTAGGTATTCTGGAGGCGGCTCATCATATCGCCAATATCTTCGGTCTGAGCGTCTCAGCCCCTAATTTTAAAATTAATAGCGTTGATGACGCAGATTACTACGTCCCTTGCATTGGCAAAGCTCGCCATCAGTTACATCTTGATTTACAGTATGATTTTTTCCAATCTATTGATGAAACGATACGCACGATCCAAATCTGATCGTTCATTGGCGACATTCATAACACAAGTAATGAGGATCATATGGCCGACGTAGAAGTAAACCAACGCAAGCTTATTAGTTTTGTCTCTCCCTGTTACAATGAAGAAGGCAATGTTGATGAACTTTACAACCGTATAGTGGCGGTATGGCAACAACTGCCTGAGTATGACTTTGAGTTGATTATTATCGATAACGCCTCTGTGGACAGCACAGTTCTCCGCCTTAAAGCTCTGGCCAAAATGGACTCTAGGTTAAAAATTATTGTCAATACGAGAAATTTTGGCCACATTCGCTCACCGTATTGGGGCATGCTACAAGCCAGAGGTGATGCTATTGTCTACCTGGCCTCTGATCTGCAGGATCCTCCCGAACATACGCTGGAATTTATCCGACAATGGGAAAAATGTTATAAAATCGTCTTGGGAGTTAAACCCGTTAGTCAGGAAAATCGTTTGTTCTCTTCAATGCGTAAATTCTATTACCGAACACTTAACCGCATTTCAGACATTTCGTTAATCAATAATGCTACTGGATTTGGTATCTATGATCGCATTGTTATTGAACATGTGCGCCATATTGCTGACCCATATCCTTATTTTCGCGGCTTGATTTGCGAGTTGGGCTACGATATTAAAACAATCGAATTTGAACAACCTAGACGATCACGTGGGTTTTCAAAGAACAACATCTACACATTATACGACATTGCCATGCTTGGCGTAGTAAGTCATTCCCGAGTACCAATACGTCTTGCGGCTGCTTTGGGTTTTTTTACTGGCTTAGGAAGTATTGTCATTGCTATAGTTTATTTAATACTTAAACTGATCTACTGGCATAGTTTCCCCATGGGTATTGCCCCGCTGGTCATCGGAATGTTCTTCATGTTTGGAATCATCCTGGCGTTTATTGGACTATTGGGGGAATATATAGGTTCGATTCATACCTACCTACAAAACAGGCCGGTCGTGGTGGAAAAGGAACGTATAAATTTCTGATTGAAAAAGTTACAGATTAAATGACATTTTGTTCACGATATTTGTGATTCATCTGGAGGCTGTTCTTGAATATTTTGATTACAGGAAATATGGGGTATGTCGGATCTACGCTCGTTCGTCACCTCAGGAAGGTTATGAGTTCCGATACCATCATCAACGGTTACGATACTGGATATTTTGCACACTGTCTGACAGGGGCAACGCGTCTGCCCGAGTCCTTGCTGAACTGTCAGTATTTTGGTGATATTCGGGACATTTCCGAAGATCTTATTAGTAGACACGATGCCATCGTTCATTTATCTGCCATTTCCAACGATCCCATTGGCAACAAGTTTGAAGCCATGACACAGGCCATCAATGAACAGGCCAGTCATCGTCTAGCCACACTAGCTGTTAAACATGGGGTCAAAAAATTTGTATTTGCATCCAGTTGTAGTATCTACGGTGCTGCTGGTGATGAGGCTCGTCGAGAGAACGACCCTAAAAACCCTTTGACCGCATACGCCCGCTCCAAAGTTTTTATGGAAAATGTCTTAGAATCTCATTCAGCTACTGCCATGACAACTACTTGCCTGAGGTTCGCCACCGCCTGCGGGTTCAGTGACCGTCTTCGACTTGATCTAGTTCTTAATGATTTCGTTGCCACTGCTATGATAGATAAGAAAATCACCATCCTCAGTGATGGGACGCCATGGCGTCCACTTGTGCATGTCGCAGATATGTCAAGGGCCATAGAATGGGCACTGGTGCGACCAGAGAGTGTTGGCGGATCTTTCTTGCCAATTAATATTGGTTCGAATGAATGGAATTTTCAGGTCATTGAACTTGCCAACGCCGTAGCAGAACTGGTGAATATTGATCTCATTGAGATCAATAAAGATGCCGCACCCGATAAACGCTCATACCGGGTTAGTTTTGATCTATTTAAACAATTGGCTCCAGCACATCAACCGATCTACAGTCTCCGGGATACGATCCGAGATTTAAAAAATGGGCTAAGCCCCTTACTTGCATCACTAAATGACTTCCGTAATTCTCATTATATTCGTCTCAAAACCTTGAGCGAACATATCGATATGGGGCGGCTTGGCCATGACCTGCGCTGGCTAGTATAGGATTTTGCATGGATATTCTTGACGTCGTTGTGGTAGGAGCCGGTGTTGTTGGGCTAGCCATTGCGCTGCAACTACAAGAAATGGGAAGAAGCGTGGTATTGCTTGAAAAAAATGGGCGCTATGGTCTGGAAACCAGTGCTCGCAGTTCCGAAGTTATTCATGCTGGAATTTACTACCCAACGGGTTCACTTAAAGCAAAACTGTGTGTTGAAGGACGTAACTTGCTCTACGCATTTTGCAAAAAGCACCAAATTCCACATCGCCAAGTTGGTAAACTCATCCTTGCCATTGAGTCGAGCGATTCTGTGCGGCTGCAACGCTACAAAGAGCACGCAGAAAGCAATGGAGTTCATGATCTACGCTGGCTGACTCCTCAGGAAGTTCAACAACTAGAACCTCAACTCAAACCATCTATGGGGCTGTATTCCCCATCAACGGGCATCCTGGATTCCCATTGCCTCATGCAAACTCTGGTACATCAGTTTGAGTCCTGTGGTGGCCTTTACTTGCCTCACCATCATGTGAGTCATATTATCCCAGATGACCGTGGTTTTCACATCAACATTGCTGATGTTGGATCAGTGGTTACCCGTAAATTGATTAACAGCGCTGGGCACGGTGCTGTGCCTCTGGCGCACCACATCGACGGGCTACCCAAACAATGTATTCCCGAGCATTATTACTGTAAAGGATATTATTTTTTACTACGGTATCCCTCTCCGTTTCAACGACTGATCTATCCATTGCCCGTTGCTGGTGGCCTGGGAATTCATGTCACACTGGATTTGGCAGGCAATGCGAAATTTGGTCCGGATGTGGAATGGATTAGTAATCAGAATTACCAATTTAATGAATTACGAAAAGATCAATTCTTACATGCCATTAAATCATATTTCCCGACAGTGAATAAAAACGACCTCGTACCTGGATACACTGGAATACGTCCAAAAATTGTCGGTCCAAACCAACCTGATGCTGATTTCAGAATTGACCATTCGGGTTTTCACCATATTCCAGGTCTTATCAATTTGTTTGGAATCGAGTCCCCTGGGCTAACTTCTGCCCTAGCCATTGCCAGTTATGTTGCTGCTTTGGTGGAGACATGATTGAACAGATTGCGCGTGAAACCTCGGTCCTTTCCTTCCTTACCATCGGTGTGCCAAAGAGATGTTGTTGAAACCACAAACGAAGAGAGGGCGACATCATGAAGATTACAACAGTAGGCATTGATTTGGCCAAGAATGTTTTTCAGGTTCATGGCGTAGACGAACGGGGGCATGTGATGTGATGTTGAAGAAGCAGCTGAAGAGCAACCAGATGCTCGTGTATTTTGCCAATCTCCCTGCCTGCCTAATCGGTGTGTTTTCTGGAACATGATGAACACCTATACTGGCTAGTCGTGAACATCTATTCTGTTTCACCATGAACACTTTTGCCTGTTTTCCAGAATAGGTGTTCATGATGAAACAGAATCACTGTATTCCTCGTTGATCTTAGTAAGCGTTCAGTGCGCTCATCTGGATGTACTCTAAGGTTGCCGGCATCCTGATTGCTAATAAATATTCAGGAGTGCAGATACGATGCAACTCCTCGACAAAAGAACTTACTGGCAACAGCATGTTGATGCCTGCTGCAGCAGTGGACGTGACGTCTTTTGAATTTTTCAGGACCGACTAAATAATTCTCACCAATCAGCATAACATTCAGAATATCGTAAATGATGACATGTATTATTTTTTGAGGATAATATCTTATGGAATTAAAAATTGAGAAAGTTCGGTCATGTAACGTGAAGGATTGGGTTTTCCGCCAGAGTATAGGAGTGAATCTTCCGATATTTGCAGGGTTCCACTCCATAGGGAATATGGCCTTAGTGCATCAAAGCGCTCAGACCGTTATAACCCATGTAAATACCGATGCCTACAATGATCAGCCCTGAAAAGTAGGGGGCCTGACGCGTGAATTCACCAAAGCCGTTCCATCGTTTAGAAACGTGCCGGAGGCTTAAAGCGGCCAGTACGCCTGAGGCCATCATGGTCAAGGCAAGCCCTGCGCTGAAGCTGAGAACGAGGGTGACGCCCAGGGCTATTTTTTTAAGTTGCAGACAGAGCAATAACACCGTGATGGATGCTGGACAGGGAATCAATCCACCGGTTAAACCAAACATAATGACTTGACCCGTGGTTACCTCACGATGCGCAAAACGGTGTCTGATGTCATTGGCATGTGCTAATTCATGCGGATCCTGATAACCAGGAGCCGTGAGATCCAGTCCTGCATAGTCAGGTATGGCATGGTGATGATGGTCATTTTCAACAAACTCAACATCATAATTATGGCGATGATGGGCATGGCCCAGCTGCAAGCGGGCTATGAATTCATGGGGTTCGGGTATTTCCTGTTCTGATTCAAGAAAGCCATCGCGTTGTACAAAGCTAAACATAAGGGTGCTGCCATCAGAGCGCTCCGTGGTTAGCTGTACCTCCGAGGCAGACCAAGACTGTGCTGGGTCATACAGTCTGAAGCGAGGTGGTACGTCCTTTTCAAACACCTCCAACTTGACCACACCATGACCGGTATCAATTGATTTAGCCTCCTCATGGTGATGGCTGTGGTCGTGGTTATGCAGACAGACTCGTTGTTGTCGCCATGTGCGCCAGATCATCCAGATAGCTACACTGAGCATCAGGGCAGCTGATCCCACCTGAAAATACGGTTCCGTGGCCTCTGCATTCCAGTGTTGCCCAAAATACAATCCCGTTAAGGCGACAGCCCATACCACGGCGGTATGAGAAAGCGTAGCTGATAGCCCTAAAAGCACCGCTTGTGAGACCGTGCCCCGTATGGCCACAATAAACGCTGCCATCATGGTTTTGGAGTGCCCGGGTTCCAGCCCGTGCAAGGCCCCGAGCACAATGGCGCTGGGGATAAAGAGCCAGGCATGACCTTGTTGAACCAAAGCAATAAAATCAGGCATGTCAGGGGCTCTCCATGAGTAACTTTAAATAAATCAGTGGCAGCGCGATGATAAGGTAAACAGTAATCGTCCCAAGGGTAAGAGGTGAGGTCCGAGCAGCGCCTTTCCAGAGGTCATGATAGCTACACTGGTGTCACGAGCAGGATCAGCCCAACAAAATATATTGGTAAATCCCAGGTGCCCGAAAGCCCTTGATGTATTGGGGCCATACAGACCTATCGGTTTTGAGCCCAGCATAAATCCCATGGAATAACGCATAGGCATCAACAGGGAAGCATCGAGCTCAGGCCGTTGTGCCTCCAGGATGGCTCGTCGTACCGTTTCTGGTTTAAAGATCTGCTGATCACCATAACGCCCTTCTTGACGTAGCATTTCAAAGAATCGACTAGTTTCTTCGGCTGAGGCGTAAATGTTTCCGGCAGGAACGATGACATCCATGAAACGTGGGTCATTACAAAGGTTAACGGCAAGCTCCAGGGAGCCTCCCAGGATATTATGCAAATAACTATCGACCGGAAATACGGGTTTAATACCAGTCGCATGATTGTCAATAACATGGTCGCGGTCTTCCTGCCGCAGTCCATAGTTAAAATTACGCATATTCATCGGCTTGCAGATAACTTGGTCGAGGATGTCACGTGGACTGGCTCCCGTAACTCGGCGTATCAGCTCTCCCAGAATATAACCCGCCGTAATGGCATGGTAAGCAACACGACGTCCGCTGCGTGAAACCGGCTTGGCTGCGCAAAGCATAGCGACAACCGCCGCTTCATCAAACAGTAACTCCGGATCAACATCGCCCTCAAGGCGGGGAATTCCGCCGCGATGGGTCAGTAAATGGTAGATCGTGGCGTTTTGTTTACCATGTACACCGTATTCAGGGATATAACGGCTGATCGGATCGGTCAGATCAATCAAGTGCTCCTGATTTAACCAATGCACCAACATGGCGGTGACTACCTTAGAGGCAGAAAACAGGCAGATGGGGCTTTCTGGACTAGCTAATACTGCTGAGGAGGCTGAACCCTCATGCGGCCCATAGCCACGAGCATACCCCAAGGATCGATTAAGGACGATCTGGCCGCGGTGGCGTAAACAAAAGGTGATGGCAGGAAAAATACCACTGCGATAAAGCTCTTCGACAGCAGACCAAATGCTGTCACGTGCGGCCTGACCTAGTTCAGTTTCATGGGCGGGCAATTCATTGGCAGCAATACGCTGAATGCTTGCCAGGTGAGTGGGCACGTCAATTCTATTTAGCGATATCAGCTGCATGCTGGACATGAGGCTGGTCACTCCTTGCGTGATGAGGGGGTATCTGAATTTTTGGGGCGATTAAGCATCAGTCGCCAGAAGGGTATACGGCTGGCCATATCACCTAGGCCAGAAAGTCGTTCAACAGAATCTCGTAACTGTACAAGCTCATCGACATTTTCAGCAATACGAAATATGACGATATAAAACTCAAATAAGGCGCGAGCTACCGAAATAAGAACCAGCAAGGCAAAGGGGGCAGCGAGCAGGAATAATAATCCCATCCACATCGAATGAATAAAGGCTTCCAGTACTTGATAAGCGACCAGTCCCAGGCAAGCGATGATGATAGTGCCATAGAACAGGGGCAACATTTGTATGGTCAGGTAATCAGTAAATGAAAAGTCAAAAAGAACACGAATATAGGCTGAGGTGTCACGATACATCTGACGCAGGAGGTTGATCATGGATTACTTTTGCCTTGCATGACAGCCAGATCTTTCAGGACCTGAGTGGCATGGTTAGAAGGGTCGACGCGTTTGTACTGGCGCATGATGATGCCGTCAGGACTGATAAGAAAACTTTGACGCGAAGCAAAGCGCGTGACCAGCAAGTTATTGAGTACTCCATAATGTTTGGCGATATCACCATGAGCATCCGCCAGGATAGCAAAGGGGAGTTGCAGGGCATGGGCAAAATCCGCATGCGAAACCTGAGTATCTTCGCTGATGCCGATGATATTGACGTGCCGGCTACGAAATATGGGGTAAAGATCGCGGAATCTTTCCGCTTCCTGGGTGCAACCCTGCGTACCATCCTTGGGATAAAAATACAGCAGTAACCATTGACCGCGATAGTCCTTGAGGTCATGCCAGGTACCTACCTGATCCTGCAAATGGAAATCTGCGGCAGGCTGCCCAATCCATGATGCACTCCAGACTTGTAAACTCAGGCATATGACCATTAAAACCAGAAATGAGCGCATGCTTTACTACTCCAGAATGGTCATTGATGATCCGACTCTAGCAGTACCCTGGTAAATGCTCAATCCCGATCAGGCTCGGCCTCCGGCATCTATCAGAATATGTAAAAAATCTACGCTGCACCGATGCCTTGACAGGATGGTTGTCAAGGATTCACCGCCTAAGCCCGGCGCATTGATGTCTCTGCCTTGTTCCAGAAATAATTGGGTAAAGCGCTCAAAATCATAGGCACGCATGCCTTGATAGGCTCGCCACAGCACATGAAAATCAGGATTTTCCCCAGCGGCCGGCTGAAGATTTAGCCAGGCAGCGATACGTTCATCTGACCAGGCTTCACCAAATTTTGCAGGTTGAGCTAGTGCCATTTCAAGCTCCTGAAAGGGATTTTTCCAGGCAACGGCGCAGTCGATCCGTAGCCCTCATCGTCGAGCCGGGCACAGGCTGCAAAGCTGCTTGGGCCAGTTTGATCATGTTTTCAGCCGATGTATTCGATGTTCCTTGCCCCCGTGTCCAACGTTGTAACATGAGTTCACGGCGTCGGGGCATCTCATCCTCCGGTGAGGGAAGGTCGAGCGCTGCTTCCCACAGCAAAAGCGCCTCATGACGCTGTTCCTCATGGTTAGGAAGCAGGCCTTGAAAGTTTTGCCGCCAGCTGCCGGGCAGGGCAGCCAGCAGCTCTGAAAGATCATGCTGACCTTGATCTACACCCTCAAGTAGCGATAGTAAGCGATCGATACGGCCTTTCAGTTCAGCATTTTTTCTTGCTCGCTCAGCTTGCACGAAAGATTTTTGACGTTCCTGAATTAAATGCCGTAACCCGGGGGCTACTTCAGTAACCTCATCCTGAAGCTGTTTTAAGGCGTTCGGAAAGTCAGCGGATGAAGCATCCAGGTTCTTGATTTTTTCAGCCAGATCGGACTTTTCCTGAGAAAGCCGGTCATGAATCTGGTCACAGATCGTCTTAAACTGTGGCCATAAAATCTGATTGTCGCGACGTCGATGCAGGCCAAGATCTTTCCATTGCTGTTGTAAGTTGCGTAACTCCTGACGATCTTGCATCTTGAGTTCGGTTTTGGCGAGCAGCGCCTCGGCTTGGCGAATAAGTTCCTGCATGCGCAGGTTATTGGCTGTTTCCTCACGCGACAAGCCTTGCTGTAAACGGTCAAGCTCAGCCCTGATGGCCTCGGCAATCGCATGTTGGGCAGGGAGATGAGGCCGCAGTTCCTTCCAGGTGGCTAGAGCTTGGGTATGGGTTTGACGTAATTGTTTCCAGCTCGTTTTATCAAGATCTTTGGTGGCCAAGGGTTGCAGTGTACCTAACAGACTTTCAGCTTGCCGGAGAAATGCCTGGCGCAAACGTTCTTGCTCATCTCGCCAGGGTTGATAACGAGCCTGCACCTGTTCGCTAGCTTTAACAAAAGCCAGCCACATAGGATGTTCCTGCGCTGCGTTGGCAACACCCAGATGGCGCCAGTTTTTACGTGCTTCACGGTCAGCTTTCCATAGTTCTTCAGGCGTTAGGTCTGAGCTTATCAGCGCAAGCATGTGATCGAGCAGTTCCTGCTTTTTGGGCAAGACGGCATATGACTGCCAGTCTTGCCAGGATTTCAGGGCAGTATCGATAAGGGAAAGGCGTTCACGCAAGTGAGTATCATGGGGAATCTGTTTAGAGAGCCGACGCCATAGCTTCATGGCCTGCAGAGAGCGGCCATCTTCAATAAGTCGTTCAATGCGTGTGATGCGCTCACGTAAGGAATTTAACTCGCTAGCGTTCTCGTCGATGATTTCCGCTTCATCCGACAGCTCAGAGGGGGCTTCCAGGTTGCTGGTTTCCATGGGCACAGGTTCAGCTGCAGGAGCCATCGCCGTTAATTGAAGCAGGGCCTGAGTAGTCTTCAGAGGCGCTTGTTCTAGCAGGAGCCGCAATTCATTAAACGTCTGCACGCGATCAGAGGGTTGATCTTGCACCGCTAAACGAGCTTGAACAACTTGCCACTTTGGCCACCAGTTTTCCAGCCGTGATAAATGCTCCAGTCGTTGTTGCCGATGTGATTCATGCGGGCTATCCAGGCTAGCTAGTTTCTGAATTTCATCCTGTAGGCCCAACATGTGACTGATCCACAAAGGCAAATGATCCATGTCGGGTTGTTCTTGCAGGGAGTTCTGTAATTGCTGCTCCAGGATAGCCCAACGCTGATGGGCTTGATCATGCATCTTAAGTTCCTGGCAGCGAGCCTTGATAGTCTGTAGCGCTGCCTCAACCGCGGTATCGGCTATCCCATGCTCTTGCCAACGTTGCTCCAGATACTCTGCACGAGGGAGGTACAGCGGTTGCAGCGTAGCGGCTGCATGTTGAGTGATCTGAGTACGCAGTTCATCGATCAGATTTTGCTTGAGTGCAGCTTCTTTTCTCTGTTGCTCATAAACATCCAGTTTGTCGCGAGCAATGCGGTATACCGATTTATCGTGATTGCGACTCTCTTGAGCCAGAATACGCAAGAGAGCTTCGCTATGAATGCGTTCAGCAGCAGCTAGCCGTAGCGAGGCAATCGAGGAATGCAGAGCGATTTCTTCCAGATGCATCTCATCTTGCAGGCAGGTAACTGCTGCCTGTTTGATACGAAGATCAGCCTGACTTCGCAGGATACGGGTTAGGACGGTAGCCAGTCCCACGTCAGATAGACATTGCAGTCGTTTAGATAAATCGTCATCACCGGTCAGCGGTGATTCCAATCTTATAATCAGTCGATCCCAGGCTGCCTCACGTACACTGGCATCAAGGTCGCGTTTGGCCCTGTCCAGCAGCAGCGATATATCTACTATACGTGCTACGGCCTCACGACGTACCCAAGGCTCACTATCTTCAGCGGCCATGTGATCTATCAGCGGATCACCTTCAGCAAGGCGTAGCAGGGCTTGGCAGCGTACCTGAGCTCGGGGGCTGTCCCAACGGGGGCGTAAGAATCGGTCAAGCATGATGTCCTGGCTTTAACTGTTCAACATGGAAGAAATGCGCACGTCCTTGGCTTTCCAAAGTTCACCTATCCATGACTGGAACCTATGGCGGTATTGTGCGTCATTTTCATAATCTCCACCACGAAAATCCACAGGAATAGTGCACTCTTGCACATGAATCTTGACATGACGTATGTGTCCGCAGGCTAGATCGACCAGGCTAGGGACACCTTCAGGGTAAACTAAGGTGACATCCAGGGCTGATTGCATGCAGGGACCGAGGGCTGAAAGCACAAAAAGCTACTCCACCTGCCTTGGGACGAAGTAAATGTTGATAAGGAGACTGCTATTCCTTCATTTTGCGAGGTGTTCGGCGAGTTCCCTCCATGAAATTGACAATGGCTACAGGATGTTCATTAAACGTGGCGCAGGCCTGACGTGTGCGGAGTAGGTCTTCACCTTGCTTTTCAGGGTGCCTGGCCAGATAGCTCTGGCTGTATCGTTTCATGAACACCTGTCCGCGCATTCCCCTTCTTAGGCGATACCAGCATTGCGCCAAGAGGGGGTCAAGCGGACGGTTTGGATTTTGACTTTGCTTTGGCCTTGCGTGTGTGTTCTCATGTTTTCCATACT
>JAJZHP010000038.1 GCA_021804355.1 Pseudomonadota bacterium
GCCGATGGTAGTGTGGCTTTTAGCCATGTGAGAGTAGGTCATCGCCAAGTTTTAATCACCAACATAGCGCCCCGTAAGGGGCGTTGTGCTTTCTGGCGCTTCTCAGCTGTAAATAATCGATGGCTTAGATCACGCCGACGACTAGCAGTAAGGCACGATCCACTGTCTTCATCCTCTCTTCGTCGAGACGGCCAAATGGTTCGCTGATTTTGGTACGCGGTAGCGTTGAAAGTTTGTCCACCATGACTTGCGAAAGCGTGCGCAATCCATTGACAAGATTTGGCTCCACGGTCACGCGAAACATAGCATTGCGCAGATCGCTTGTAACCGGGCAGAGCACAACACTTTCCAAATCTGTCAAAAGGTCAGATTGAACGACCAAGGCCGGTTGTGGTTTGCCGTAGTCACCTTGCAGAGAAACCGTGACTAAGTCGCCTCGTTGCATCATTCCCAACCTTCAATGTGGGTTGTCGCCTCTTCAGTGAAACGCAAAACGTCGGCTTCTGCCGGGTCGCCCTTGAGGTTTTGGCACTGCTGTCGCACCTGCGCCGCGAACTCAGGCAAGCGTGTATCCGGCACCCAAAACTGGACAGGGCGCAGCCCTGCAGCACGCATTCGCTCTCGATGACGCGCTACCTTGCCAGTCGATGGGTGGATTAATGGCATGATGACATCCATAGGTTACATGTTAGGTTACATGTTACCGCGCATGCTGCCGTGACGCAACTCAAGTCCCGTTAGGAACGGACGAAGACAGGTGTTCAAGCCTATGAAACTCTATCTAATCGCTTTGCGACTTGGGTGGAGTAGTTGATTGTTTTTCGCCATCTGTGCAGCTTCCTGAGCAAAAGCTGTTGCTAGACTGCCGAAGACTATCGATATCTATAGCACGCTGCAGAATTCAAAGTAGGAGGAATCATGCTGACAGCGCCAAGGAGTAGATAGCTGCATGCGCTTGAGTTTTACGATAGGCGAGGATAATCCTTGTCGTTGACTCGACGTTGTCATGGGGGCATGCTAAAACAAGTTACGGACTTTTTAGATGAGGGATATAACGTGAAAACAGTCGCAGACATTTTACGTAGCAAGGGAAGCCATCAAGTTTATTCGGTTCATCCAGGTTCTACCGTACTTGAAGCATTAAATCTGATGGCAGAAAAAGGCATTGGTGCTGTCTTAGTGATTGAACAAGGCCGGTTGGTAGGCATCGTCAGTGAGCGCGATTATGCGCGTAAAGTGGTGTTGATGGAGCGGTCCTCCTACAACACTCAGGTACGCGACATTATGACGCAGGGTGTTATCACGGTGACCAGTGCGCAGACCAATGAGTATTGCATGACCCTGATGACGGATAAAAGATTACGTCATCTTCCCGTGGTAGATGGTGATGAGTTGATGGGTTTGATTTCCATAGGTGACTTGGTTAAAGACATCATGTCTGATCAGCAGTCCATGATCCATCAGCTTGAGCAGTATATTCGCGGCGGATAGATCAAGAAGCTTAGATTTCCTTATTATTCGCGTGCTGACCTTGTGCAGAGCGTTGGTCAAGTGCTTCAACTTGATCTAGAATGTGCGTCTTTTCACCGAGGTTAGCATGGAAATTAATCCCTATCTCTTGCGTATCAAGGATCTGACAGATCGTTCGCAAGCCCTTCGGGGGTATCTTTGACTACGATCTGAAGATGGAAAGGCTCGAAGAAGTTGTGCGCGAGCTTGAATCTTCTGATATCTGGAATCAGCCAGAGTTGGCCCAGGCTTATGGTAAGGAACGAGGCGCACTTGAAAGTGTCGTCAATACGCTGCAACAAGTGGCCTCGCAGCTCGTTGATGCCTCAGATCTCCTCGATCTGGCCGTCAGTGAAGATGATGAAGCTACCCTGCTTGATGTATGCGCTGAACTGGATTTTGTTGAACGTCAGGTTGCTGATCTTGAATTTCGTCGCATGTTCTCGGGCGAAATGGATGCTTGTCATGCGTTTCTGGATATACAGGCAGGCTCAGGGGGTACTGAGGCTCAAGACTGGGCCAATATGCTATGTCGTATGTACCTGCGCTGGGGTGAACGTCATGGCTTTAAAACAGAATTGCTGGAAGTCACGGATGGCGATGTAGCGGGTATTAAGTCGGCTACCATGCGTCTGGAAGGTGACTATGCATTTGGCTGGTTACGTACGGAAATTGGTGTGCATCGTCTTGTTCGCAAGTCACCTTTTGATTCGGGTAACCGCAGGCATACCTCCTTTGCGGCCGTATTTGTTTCGCCTGAGATCAGCGATGATATTGAAATAGAGATCAACCCGGCTGATTTACGTATTGATGTTTATCGCGCTAGCGGCGCTGGTGGTCAACATGTGAATCGTACGGAGTCGGCGGTTCGTATCACGCATTTACCGACCAATACAGTCGTGCAATGTCAAAATGATCGCTCGCAGCATAAAAATCGCGATACGGCCATGAAGCAGTTAAAAGCCAAGCTCTATGAGTTGGAGATTCAGAAACGCAATGCTGCACAGCAAGCTCTGGAGGAGACTAAATCAGATATAGGCTGGGGAAGTCAGATTCGCTCCTATGTTCTTGATCAGTCTCGTGTTAAGGATTTGCGCAGTAATATTGAAAACTCTAATCCCGGTGCTGTGCTTGACGGTGATCTGGATGAGTTTATTCAGGCTTCCTTGAAAATGGGTTTATAAGCCACTTTAGTGATATAGGCAGGAATTTTAATGAATGACATTCATGATGGGGTTGTACCGGATGAGAATCGCCTTATAGCTGAGCGCAAGACGAAGCTATCTGCATTACGTGCCTCGGGTCCTGCTTTCCCCAATGATTTTCGTACGAACTGCCGTAGTGATGAGTTAAGGCAGCGCTTTCAGGATCAAGAGGCTAGTCAGCTGGAATCAGTCCAAGAGGAGTTCTGGTTGGCCGGGCGTATGATGTTACGCCGCATCATGGGAAAGGCGAGTTTTGCGACCGTACAGGATGCGGGTGGGCGTATTCAGCTCTATATCACTCGCGATGCTTTGGGTGAGGACTGCTACCAGGCATTCAAGCATTGGGATCTGGGCGATATTGTGGGCGTGCGTGGACATATTTTTCGTACCCAGGCGGGTGAGCTTTCACTGAAGGCCACGGAACTTCGACTATTGACCAAGTCTTTGCGCCCCTTACCTGACAAGTTTCATGGTATGGCTGATCAGGAGCAGCGTTATCGACAACGTTATGTCGATCTGATCATGAATGAAGAGGCCCGTCGTACTTTTCGTATCCGTTCTCAGGTGATTGCGGGTATCCGTCAATTTTTACTGCAGCGCGATTTCATGGAAGTTGAAACGCCCATGATGCATGTTATCCCGGGTGGTGCAGCAGCGCGTCCTTTTGTGACGCATCATCATGCCCTCGATATGCAGCTATATTTGCGCATAGCTCCTGAACTGTATTTAAAGCGTCTGGTGGTTGGCGGTTTTGACAGGGTGTTTGAAATCAATCGCAACTTTCGTAATGAGGGCTTGTCGACGCGTCATAATCCTGAATTTACCATGATCGAGTTCTATCAGGCCTATGCAGATTATAAGGACCTGATGGATTTGACCGAGTCGATGCTGGAGTCCTTGGCTCGTGGGATCCTGGGTAGTGCAGAGGTCACCTATGGCGATGAGACTTTTCTTTTTGCGGCGCCCTTTCAACGCATGACCATGCGCGAGGCTGTGCTTAAGCATAATCCTGATCTTAGACCTGAGGATTTAGATAATCATGATGCCTTAGTGGCCAAGGTTGTTGCCTTGGGTGAACAGGTGCGTGAGGCTTGGGGCTTGGGTAAATTGCTTACCGTGGTTTTTGAAGAGACGGTAGAAACCCAATTGCGCCAACCTACCTTTATTACTGATTATCCGGCGGAGGTCTCGCCCTTGGCTCGACGTCGCGATGGCGATGCTGAGGTCACCGATCGTTTCGAGTTTTTTATTGGTGGTCGTGAAATCGCCAATGGATTTTCCGAACTCAATGATCCTGAAGAT
Organism: Pseudomonadota bacterium; assembly: GCA_021804355.1. Lineage (GTDB taxonomy): Bacteria > Pseudomonadota > Gammaproteobacteria > Pseudomonadales > Moraxellaceae > JABEVH01. The sequence goes on from JAJZHP010000038.1 coordinate 4,017, forward strand.
CAGGCCGAACGTTTTCTTGCTCAGGTTCGTGAGAAAGAGGCAGGCGATGACGAAGCCATGCACTACGATGCCGACTACATCCGGGCCTTGGAATATGGCTTGCCTCCCACGGCAGGAGAAGGCATAGGTATCGACCGACTGGTTATGTTACTGGCTAATGCAGCGAGTATACGCGACGTCATACTCTTCCCGCATATGCGTCCTGAAGCCTGAGCGAGGGTGTAGGCTCCAGCAGGGTTCTGATGGAGCCCTGCTGGGGGGGTAAATCGCCCTTAGGCTTTGCGGTTTGCAAGATGAGGTTGGATGTTGGCTCTCAGTTGGCGTAGTGCGGTGGCCGTAGCCTCCCAGTCCAGGCAGCCATCGGTGACTGATACCCCATATTTGAGTTGGCTCAGATCGCTAGGAATATCCTGGCGACCAAAGTGCAAGTTACTTTCCAGCATGATGCCGACGATAGAGCGATTCCCTTCGGCGATCTGATGGCCGATATTGTCCAGGACCAGAGGCTGCAGGGCAGGGTCCTTGTTGGAATTAGCGTGTGAAGTATCGATCATGATATTGGTGGCTAACTTAGCTTTCTCGAGTTCACGTTCGGCCAGCGCTACACTGACCGAATCATAGTTCGGTTTACCATCACCGCCGCGCAAGACGACATGACTGTAGGCATTGCCCCGAGTTTTGACCACAGCCACCTGTCCTTGCTGATTAATACCCAGAAAGCTGTGTGAGTGGGTCACGGAGAGCAAGGCATTGATGGCCACCTTAAGGCCTCCATCAGTACCATTTTTAAAGCCTACGGGACAGGAGAGACCGCTGGACATTTCGCGGTGAGTTTGCGATTCCGTTGTACGAGCTCCTATCGCTGACCAAGCGATCAGGTCTTGCATGTATTGAGGGGATATAGGATCCAGCGCTTCGGTAGCGCAGGGCAGTCCCAACTCATTAAGATCTAGGAGTAGTTGTCTGCCTATATGCAGGCCACCTGCTATATTAAAACTATCATCCATGGCGGGGTCATTAATTAAACCTTTCCAACCCACCGTGGTACGTGGCTTTTCAAAATATACGCGCATGACCAGTAACAGGCTGTCTGAAAGTTCATCAGCCAGAGCTTTTAAGCGATGAGCGTAGTCCATGGCTGCCTTGACGTCATGGATAGAGCAGGGTCCCACAACAACAAAAAGCCGGGGATCACTGCCGTCAAGAATCGAGCGTATGGCTTGCCGCCCACGAACTACCGTAGCTTCAGCATGGGTCGAGATGGGTAGCTCATTTTTTAATTGTTCCGGGGTGATGAGTACCTCGGTAGAAATTACATTAACATCTTCGACAGCATGGTGAGTCATCGTTTTCTCGCCCTTAAAACAGGTAGGTGGCGATTCTAGGGCAAAAACCGCCTGACTAAAAGAAGGCAAATTTACCGCTGACCGTAATAAGCATGAATCCCAACATGAGGCGCAGCCAGTGATCAGGCGTACGGCTACTCAGATGAACCCCAAGCAACATGGCAGGCAGGGCAGCACTGCTCAAGGATAAGAGCAGGCGCATATCGACATGATGGGCTTGCCAGTGGCCTAAACCGGCTACCAGCGTCAGCAAGACGGCATGGGTGACATCGGTACCTATCACGTTGATCATGCGTAGCCGCGGATGCAAGGACAACAGCACGACCACCCCTATTGCTCCAGCACCCACTGAAGACAGGGTGACCAGTATTCCCAGCACAATACCCGTAATCCAGGTCAGGATCAGATCTTTACTTTTGAGAGGATGGTCGTCTGCTGAGGCTTGTGGAGCCAGGGTATGCATAACACGACGCTTGAACAGCAAGGAGATACCAGTTAGACCCAGCATAAATGCCAGGGTCAGTGTCATGAGCCGAGAACTGGCGTGCCAGCTACTGAGGTAGAGGGCATGTGAAGTCAGCCATGAAGCAGGCAGGCTGCCCAGGCTTAATGCTAATAAGATGGGCAAATTCACATGCCGTTGGCGTGCATGAACAACGGCACTGCCTGCTTTGGTGATGCTGGCGTATAATAGATCTGTGCCTATGGCGACAGGGGCGGGGATGCCCATCATGAGCAGCAGGGGGGTCATCAAGGATCCACCACCCACCCCTGTCAGGCCGATACAAAAGCCCACCAGTGCGCCTGTGGCAACCAAAACGGGCACAGAGATCATGTTGATGAATCCACTCGCTTAGAAGTGGCGATCCTACAAAACATGGTCTACGCTGGAAAGTGATATTTATCTATATTCTTATAACCTTCTGGTCTTTTTGAAGGTTGACGCTAGGTAGGGAGTGGCGATGAAGTTGCAGCAGTTGCGGTATATTTGGGAAGTGGCGCAACATGATTTGAATGTATCGCTGACAGCTCAAAGTCTCTACACGTCTCAACCTGGGATCAGTAAGCAGATTCGACTGCTGGAAGATGAGTTAGGTGTGGAAGTTTTTGCACGTAGCGGTAAGCACCTGACCCAAGTGACACCTGCAGGTAAAGCGATTCTGGCCATCGCTGGCGAGATTTTACGCAAGTGCGAGAGTATCAAACAGGTGGCTCTGGAATTTACGGATGAAAACAAAGGGCAGTTGTCACTGGCAACGACTCATACGCAAGCGCGTTACCGTTTGCCTCCGGTGATCAATACCTTTGTACGCAAATTCCCTCAGGTATCTTTGCAAATGCAACAAGGCTCTCCCCAACAAATAGCTTCGATGGCGGCGGATGGCACGGTCGATATGGCTATCGCCACAGAGGCTCTGGACCATTTTCATGACCTGGTATTATTGCCCTGTTATCGGTGGAATCGTACGGTTGTAGTCCCGAAAAACCACGCGCTGGCCAAGCTAAATCGCTTGAGTTTGGCTGATATTGCCAGATTTCCCCTGGTGACTTATACCTTTGGATTTACCGGACGTTCCAAGCTGGATGATGCTTTCGGTCAGGCCGGATTAACGCCTCGCGTGGTTTTTACGGCCACGGATGCTGATGTGATCAAAACGTACGTACGCTTAGGATTGGGGGTAGGTATTATTGCCTCTATGGCTTTTGATGCAGCCGTGGATGGCCAAGATTTGGTCGCATTACCGGTCGATCATCTGTTTGCACCCAGTACGACCGTAGTGGGTTTGCGGCGGGGCACCTTTTTGCGCAGCTATATGTACGCATTTATTCATGAATTTGCGCCTCATCTGACGCGCGACCTGATTGATCAAGCCATGCTACTGCATGGCCGTCAGGACGTGGATGGACTCTTTGCGGGTATTGAGCTGCCACTTTTTTAGGCTTGTACGTTGCCTATATGCAGGCCACATTCTTTTTTCGTGGCATCCTCCCACCACCAGCGCCCTTCGCGCTCATGTTGTCCTGGCAATATGGGGCGCGTGCAGGGTTCACAACCTAAGGATACGTAACCTTGGGCATGTAGTGGATTATAAGGGAGTTCAAAAGCCCTTAAATAATCCCAGACGGTGCTGGAAGACCAGGAGGCCAGCGGATTGAATTTCACCAGTGCCTGATCATCTTTGCCGGTGTGATTGTCGATTTGCACCACAGGTATACCCAGACGTGTGCCGGGGCTTTGATCCATACGCTGTCCTGTGACCCAGGCCTGCAACGTAGAGAGTTTACGTTTAAGCGGTGCCACCTTGCGTATGCCGCAACATTCATGGTGATCATCACGGTAGAAGCTGAAAAATCCTTTGCGGGTCACCAGACTTTCAACCGCAGCAGGCTCTGGAAAGCAAATTTCGATATCGATGCCAAAATGTTCTCTGACCTGATCCATGTAGCGGTAGGTCTCTGGCGGTAATCGCCCTGTATCCAAAGAAAAGATACGGAAGGGTAGGCCTGATTTTTTAGCCATATCGATGAGCACAACATCTTCGGCGCCACTAAACGCGATGGCTAGGTCCGAAAAGTTCTGCAGTGCAAAGCGCAGGATATCCTGCGGACGTGCCTGGGCAAGTTCAGTCTGCCAGAGGCTTACATGATCAGAGAGGCTCATACGTGCGGGGCTCCTGGGTCGGGGACATCTATAAGTGTATCACGGACACGGTTGTCGGGTTTCAGCTTACAAAGCCGGGTCGCTTGCGTCATAATGCATCTTTTATGGGCTTGAGCCCCCGGAGGGATCACTAGCTCATGGTTATGACTGTTGATGCTATCACAGCACTGATTCAGGCGGGTTTGCCGGATGCCAGCGAATCTGGATTTATCGTACTCAGGGTGGATGAGCATGGGCGCTTATGGTGCCGTATGCCCTTTCATCCCCGACAACTGCGACCAGGAGGAACCCTTTCTGGACCTACCATGATGGCTCTGGCAGATGCCGCAATGTATGCCTTTGTGCTGCACCATGTGGGTGCGCAAGAGATGTCAGTGACACAATCCCTGAATATTCATTTTTTGCATCGCCCTGAGCCTGCTGATCTGGATGCCTGTGTGGAATTACTGAAAGCAGGCCGCCGTAGCATAACGATGGATGTACGTCTTTATTCGGGAGGCGACGCAAAACTGGTTGCCCAGGCAACGGGTGTTTATGCTTTGCCTGCCTCGTAAACTTTGTAATGGTGTGAGATTTTGATGACTTTTGCCTTGACTGTTGAACAACTTTATCGCCCTGTCTCTGAGACGTCCTTGCCATTTGCTGACACCCGTGAAGTGGTCGGGCAAAATGATTTTCTCGGGCAGGAGAGAGCGCGTAAAGCCCTGGAATTCTCACTGTCCATGAATCATGATGGCTATAACCTGTTTGCTGTAGGTTCCACGGGACTGGGTAAACGCACCATGATCCGGCGCCATCTTGAAGCCAAGGCTCGCACCATGCCTGCCCCTCAGGATTGGTGTTATGTCAATAACTTTGAAGACCCCAGGCGTCCGCAAGCGATTTCGTTTCCTGCTGGACAGGGTATTGTGGCTAAAAAAGATTTGCAGGAACTCTGGCGTAATCTGACCAATAACATGGCAGCAGCTTTTGAAAATGATCTGTACTACGAACGTATGGAAAATCTCAAAGGTGAGTTGTCAAAGGCACAGCAGGATTTGCTCTCTGAGCTTGCACAGGCGGGAGAGAAAAAGAAGGTCAAGTTGGTTTTGCGAACTCCAGGAGGTTATGGATTTTCTCCCATGAACGATGAGGGAGAGGTCATGGGGGTCGAAGAATTCAATGCCTTGAGCAAGAAAACCCAGGCCGGGCTTCGCCAGGCCATGGATGATATGGAAGGACGACTACGCAAAGTGGCCAAAGTCCTGACACGAGAAGAGCAAATTAATCGCGACAAGATGCGACAACTCAATCAGGAAGTTGCGACGGGCGCCTTGGTGCCTGAGATGGATGTACTACGCCTCAAACATCAAGGTCATGCCCGCTTTATCGCCTTTCTGGATCGCCTTCAGGCGGATGTCCTTCAGAACATCGATCTGGTTTTAAACCAGGGAGAGCAACAAGATGCTGTCGCCAATGTGACGTCAGACAACTTTGTGCCTTCGCGGTATCAGATCAATGTCATTGTCAGTAATGATCCTGAACGGGGTGCGCCCGTTATTCTGGAAGACTTGCCAACTCATTACAATCTGCTGGGACATGTAGAGCAGGTTACCTACATGGGAACGGTCGCCACGGACTTTACCCTGATACGAGCAGGAGCCCTGCATCGCGCCAATGGTGGCTTCCTGATGCTTGAAGCTGAGCAGGTGCTGGAACAGCCATATGCCTGGCAGGGGTTAAAACGGGCATTACATGCCAAAGTCATGAAGTTTTCTTCCCTGGAGCAGATGTTAACCTTGACAGGTACGCTATCGCTGGAAGCCGATGCTATCCCGCTTCAGGTTAAAATTGTCCTTTTGGGTGACAGGGAAACCTTCTATTTATTGCAGCAATTTGATCCCGAACTGTCCGATTATTTCAAGGTCCGTGCAGATTTTGAACCGACGATGCCGCGTACCGATGAGAATGAATTGGGTTATGCGCGTTATTTGGCTGATTTTCTGGACAAAGAAGGTCTTAAGCCTCTCGAACGTTCTGCTGTCGCACGGGTGATTGAGGAGAGTTCACGCTGGGCGGCTGACCAGCAACGTATTGCACTGCATGCGGCTTCTGTGGCTGACCTGCTGCGTGAATCGCATCATCTGGCCAAAGCAGGTCGTAGCCGTCTGATCAAGTCCAGGCATGTGGAAGCAGCCATTATGGCGATGGAGGGGCGTCATGACCGCTTGCGTCGTGATTTTCTGCAAGATATCGCTGAAGGTGCACAGCTATTTGCTTGCACAGGACAGGTGGTGGGGCAGGTCAACGGTCTCTCTGTACTTGATTATGCGGGTTTTGAGTTTGGCCAACCGGCACGCATTACCGTTACAACGCATTACGGTTTAGGCGATGTTCTCGATATTGAAAGAGATGTAGATCTCGGTGGATCCCTGCATTCCAAGGGGGTATTGATACTCGGGAGTTATCTGAAGTCAATTTTTGGTCGACAACATGCTGTGCGTTTTTCTGCGAGCATAGCGTTTGAGCAGTCTTACGGTGAAGTGGACGGCGATAGTGCTTCTTTGGGTGAGCTCTGCGCTTTAGTCTCTTCGCTGGCACAAAAGCCTATCCATCAGTCCCTGGCTATCACAGGGTCGGTGAATCAGCGCGGTGAGGTGCAGCCCATCGGTGGCGTGAACGAAAAGATTGAAGGGTATTTTGCCGCCTGTCAGGTGATGGGGCCGTTGCATGGACAGGGAGTCATCATTCCTGCGCAGAATGTCAGGCATCTTATGTTGCGCCATGAAGTGGTCAGTGCGGTCAAGGCGGGTCGCTTCCATATTTATGCCGTGGCACAAGCGAGCGAAGCTATGGAGTTGTTGATGGGCCATCCTGCCGGTAGCAGGATGGAGGATGGAGGGTTTACGCCTGGGAGCCTTTTTGCTGCTGTCGATGAGCAATTGCAAATATGGCGTATGGCAGAGCGCAAAGAGGAAGAGGATGATGGTGAAGATGCTGCTGAATCTGCGGGGACGCGCGGATCAGAGTGAGAACTGCTCCCCCAGATACACCTTACGCACGGTTTCATTTTGCAGGATGTGTGAGGGGGGGCCTTCAGCGATGACCTCGCCTGAACTGACAATATAGGCTTTTTCACAGATGGTCAGCGTTTCGCGCACGTTGTGATCGGTGATTAGCACGCCGATCCCACGATCGCGAAGATGGGTGATGATGCTCTTGATATCGCTGACCGAGATAGGATCTACCCCGGCGAAAGGTTCATCGAGCAGGATAAAAGAAGGCTCCAGAGCCAGCGCTCTTGCGATTTCTACCCGTCGACGTTCTCCTCCGGACAAGCTCATACCTAAGCTCTTGCGTAAGTGTTCAATATGAAACTCTTGCAACAGCAGATCAAGGCGGTCATGACGCTCTTTACGCTTTAATTGCCGACGTGTTTCCAAGATGGACAGTATATTGTCTTCCACCGTCAGTTTGCGAAAGATGGAGGCCTCTTGCGGAAGATAACCTATACCTGCATGGGCGCGACCATGCATGGGAAGAAAGGACAGGTCGCGGTCATCGATGTAGATGCGGCCGCGGTCTGCGGGAATCAATCCGACGATCATATAAAAGCTGGTGGTTTTGCCCGCCCCGTTAGGGCCTAGCAAGCCTACTATGCTGGCACCCTCGACACTGAGGCTGACATCACGAACAACCGTACGGCCCTTAAATGATTTTTCTAGCCCTTCAACGCGTAGCAGGCTCATGTTCCTGATGCTCCTGTCCCTGTTGCATGTGTGGGAGCAGAGGGAGGGGTTTTGCTGTTTTTACTATTATCCCGTGGCGGAAAGACCAGGAAGACGCGGCCCTGACTATCGCCTTCGGCATCAATATGCTGCGCTTGTATCTGATAATGGATGATGGATCCGTCTGCCGAGGAGTCATCCTGCTTGATGTGGGCATCATGAATCAGGGTTAACTCATCCTTGACAAGGTCGTAATCTATTTCCTGAGCATGTGCAGTCACAGGGCCTTTAGCGGGGTCTTGCACTTGCTGGTAGCGGGCAGGGTTGCCAATCGCTATACCGGTTTGCACCTTGCCATCCTTGTCAGTCTGTACGGTTAACTGGTCCGCCCAGAGACGCAGGGTGCCTTGTATGATCATGACGTTGCCACGATAGATAGCTAGTCCACTTTTTTGGTTATACGACGCCGAGTCAGCCGTGACTTGTACGGGTTGATCGCGGTCACTATCTAAAGACCAGGCGCAAGGTGCCATCAAAAATGGCAGAATTATCAAGTATTTAATGGGTAAGGACATAAGTACCCCGCACGCTGTGGTGCAGATTAAGTTCGCCGGTTTTTAAGCTGGCATCCATACCTAGGGCATCCGTAATGCCCTGGCTGGATATCATGTGAACTGCAACATCGGTGCTAATGGCCTGCAGGTCGGGGTAGACATCAAGCAAAGAGGTGGAGATAGTCAGTTGCTCGCGTGCCAGCGACGTCAGTCGTTTGCCTATGACTTGTTGGTTCAGAATAATATGTGAGTTATTGTTCAGGCTGGTGCCCTGTTTTGCATCAAGTTGCCAGGTAGGCAAGCCATCCTGAAACATCACCACATGCGGGGTTTGCAACAGGGCATGTTCTCCCCCCTGGCTATAGTGGTCTAACGCTGGAGAAGTCACCTGGCGGATGACTATGCCGTTATCATCAGTCAGCAAGGACTCCGCTCCGGTTACGCGGTAGTCGGGCGCTTGCGACAAGCCCGAGCCGGTCAGCGTGCGCTCGCCAGCAGATTTGTAGCCATAAAAATACGCCAGACAAGCCAGCATGATAAAGATGCCTAAAACGCTGGCGCTGTTTTTTATATCCATGCCTACGATCCCAGGTAGTGAGCTTGCAGAGCATCAAGTTTGCCCTGGGTGTCGAGCAAAAAATCACATACTTCTCTCACGGCTCCGCGGCCACCCCAGGAGGTGGTGACCATATCGGCATGTTCACGTACCCAAGGATGAGCATTAGCGACAGCTATACCCAGCCCAGCCAGTCGCATCGCTGCAAGATCGGGCAGGTCATCACCGACATAGGCGACGTTTTCCAGGGCAAGTTTGTAATCTTTTACGAGCTCTTGCAAGGCTTGACCTTTGTCTTCACGGCCCTGCATGACGGTATCTATGCCCAGATTGCGAGCCCGGTGCTGAACCAGTTGGGATTGGCGGCCGGTGATAATCGCTACTCGTCCACCTACCTGTCTCCACATTTTGATGCCATGACCGTCCTGCGTATCGAAGGCTTTAAATTCTTCGCCTTGTTCCGTGAAGTAAAGGCGGCCATCGGTTAATACTCCGTCGACATCCAGCACTAAAAGTTCAATGCGCGCTGCTTTTTTTTTCAAAGCCATTATACCACCCCCGCTCTAAGCAGGTCGTGCATGTTGAGGGCTCCCAGGGGATGACCTTCCTGGTCAATGACGATCAGTCCATTGATTTTGAGATCTTCCATAATTCGTAGCGCCTCGGCAGCCAAAGTGCCTGGTGAAATGCTGCGACAGTGAGGATTCATGACCTCACGAATCATGGTATGCGTAAAATCCAATTGCCGATCCAGCGTTCGACGTAAATCCCCATCGGTAAATAATCCACTTAACCGACCTTGCGCATCAATGACCGCGGTCATGCCCATACCTTGGCGTGTCATCACCAACAGAGCGTCGCGCAGCGAGGTATCCTCGGTAACTTGAGGTAATTGATCGCCCTGATGCATGATGTCATCGACTTTGAGCAAGAGCCGTCTTCCCAGGGCGCCGCCTGGATGCGATAAAGCAAAATCTTCGACGGTAAACCCGCGAGCTTCCAGCAAGGCGATGGCCAAAGCATCACCTAATGCCAAGCTGGCCGTTGTGCTTGAGGTAGGGGCCAAGCCGAGTGGGCAGGCTTCCTGGGCTAGCCCGGTCATCAAACTTATCGTGGCGTACTTGGCCAAGGTGGACTCGGCGGAACGCGTCATGCTGATGAGAGGGCAGCCTAAACGCTTAAGAACGGGAATCAGGGTGAGCAACTCGGCCGTTTCTCCCGAGTTGGAAAGCGCGAGTACCACGTCCTGGCGGGTGATCATGCCTAGGTCGCCGTGACTGGCTTCTCCAGGGTGTACGAAAAAAGCGGGAGTGCCGGTCGATGCCAGGGTGGCAGCAATTTTTCCGGCAATATGACCCGATTTTCCCATACCCATGACTACGACGCGTCCTTGACAGCTCAACATGAGTTGGCATGCCTGTATGAAGCCTTCGCCCAACTCAGGCAGAAGGGCATCTAAGGCTTGACGCTCCAAATCAATAACACGGTGCGCTGAGGAGATGAAATCTTGCTGGCTCATCGGAAGGCTCGTCGAGTTCAGTCTGAGATTATACATGGAAAATTGAGCTGCTGGCAGCTTGCTGATCGTATATGAACCTTGCAAAGTTGATAGGTATTGTATCGAAAAATTTGGTTTGCACCGGCCAGACATGGCCTGTGGTATAGTGCAGGCCTGAATTAATTCATGATGGATTATGTCGGTGACAATCGAAAATCTTGTGGAAATTCGAGGACTGTCGTTTAAGCGTGGTCGCCATGTCATTTTTGATGGTGTGGATGTAAGTATTGCCAGAGGCAAAGTGACCGGCATTATGGGGCCTTCCGGGTGCGGTAAAACCACGTTGTTACGTTTTATCGGTGGGCAACTGCAGCCTGATGCAGGGAGTGTTCATGTCGACGGTGATAACGTAGCGGTCATGGGGCGCGACGAGTTATTCCGGGTGCGTCGTAAAATGGGCATGCTGTTTCAGAGTGGTGCTTTATTCTCGGATCTTGATGTTTACGAGAATGTTGCCTTTCCCCTGCGGGCGCATACGCAGTTGCCAGAAAATCTGATAGAAAATCTGGTCGCCATTAAACTGGAAGCGGTAGGTTTGCGCGGTGCAGAACGATTAATGCCTGCTGAACTGTCCGGAGGTATGGCCCGGCGTGCTGCTCTGGCGCGAGCCATCGCTTTGGATCCGCAAATGGTGATGTACGATGAGCCTTTTGCCGGCCAGGATCCGATAGTCATGGGCGTCCTGGTTAAATTGATCCGAACGCTGCGTGAGGCGTTGGGACTGACTACGGTGATTGTTTCTCATGACGTCGATGAGACCTTGTCCATTGCGGACTATATTTACGTACTCGCTGATGCCAAAGTCATCGGCGAAGGAACCCCGGAATCGTTAAGGCAGTCGACCTCACCCTTCATTCAGCAGTTTTTGAAGGGTCAGCCGGATGGTCCCGTACGTTTTCGTTATCCGGCCCCGAGTTTTCGTGAACAGGTCGAGGGAGGAACCCGCCATGCATGAGTTTTTGCAGCGTCGAGGCGAACTCTGGCTGGAAATGTTAAGGCGACTGGGGGCTTCCCTGATATTCCTGGGACAAGCCCTTTTGCAGCGACCCCGTTTTTCATCAGGCTTTCCCCTGTTGATGCGACAGCTTTACGCTGTTGGTTTTATGTCACTCTCCATTATCGTGGTGTCAGGTTTGTTCATAGGCATGGTATTGGGTTTACAGGGTTACAATATTCTGGTGACTTACGGTAGTGAGCAGGCCTTGGGTACCATGGTCTCTTTGACTTTGCTGCGCGAGTTAGGGCCTGTCGTGACGGGTTTGCTGTTTGCGGGTAGAGCGGGCTCGGCACTCACTGCTGAGATCGGCTTGATGAAAGCGACGGAGCAACTATCCAGTATGGAAATGATAGGTGTAGATCCCTTGCGGCGTGTCGTGGCTCCCCGTTTCTGGGCAGGATTTATCAGCATGCCCTTACTGGCACTGATTTTTTCTGCTGTGGGTATTTTGGGTGGCAAAATGGTGGGCGTTGATTGGTTGGGTGTCGATGAAGGTTCTTTCTGGAATCATATGCAGTCCTCGGTTGAGTTTCGGCATGACATCCTGAATGGTGCCTTGAAGAGTTTGGTATTTGGTGGCGTGGTCACCTGGATTGCGGTATGGCAGGGCTATGATTGTGAACCTACGGCAGAGGGAATTGCAGCATCGACCACACGTACCGTGGTTTATGCTTCGCTGGCCATCCTGGGGTTAGATTTTGTTTTGACTGCGGTCATGTTTGGGGAGTTTTCATGAAAAATGCATCCATGGAAGTGGCGGTTGGGGGCTTTATCGTCGCGGGCATGGCGGCCCTGCTTTTCCTGGCGATCAAGGTAAGTGGGATCAGTCTTGATAGCAATCGACCGGTTTATCATCTGTTCGCTCATTTTCAAAATATAGCGGGGCTGTCCGTGCGGGCCCGCGTGACCATGGCGGGCGTAGATATTGGGCGGGTGACAGGGATTTCATTGGATCCCAAAACGCTGACTGCCCGGGTTGATATGTCGATCTATCAGGATGTCAATCAGGTCAGTACGGATTCTGTGGCCTCTATTTTGACCTCGGGGCTACTGGGTGAAAAATACATAGGTATAGTGCCGGGAGCGGACACTACCAACCTCAAAAATGGTGATGAAATCAAACAGACTCAGTCATCTCTGGTGCTGGAGGATTTGATCAGTAAGTTTTTGTTTAATAAAGCCACCACGGATAAATCAGCACCTTCAGGTGGTGGGTTTTAATGAGGAGTCGATAAGACAATGCTAAAGTACGGAATGGCGATAACTCTGGCGCTGGGGTTGAGTTTGGGTAGCGCTTTGCCGGTTGAAGCGGCGACTGTAACGGGAGCGACGAATACAGCCCAGCAATCTGCTCAGGATTTTATGCAGAGCGTAACGGACAGGCTGTTAAAGCAATTGATTGATCAGCGTGCTGAGTATAAAAAAGATCCGCAGTTGTTATATCGCATCGTCGATGAAAACATCACCCCTTATGTGGATTATACGACGATTGCCAGACGTGTGATGGGCCAGTACTTTCGTCAAACCAGTGATGTACAGCATCAACGTTTTGTTGCTACCTTCAAAGATAGTCTGATCAGGACGTATGGTAACGGCCTGGCGGCCTATGATCATCAGACCATTACGATATTGCCTTCACGGGAACCAGCAACCGGCAATACGGCGACCGTGCAAATGGAAATTGTCAATCCGTCAGGACAAAGTGTTCCAGTCACCTACGAGTTAAAGCGGGGCAATCAGGGGGCATGGATGCTGGAAAATGTAGTGCTCAATGGTATTAACCTGGGGCTTACTTTCAGAAACCAGTTTGCCAGTGATGTTGAGCAATATCATAATGATTTTGATATGGTGATCAGCCACTGGGTGCCTGCGGCACCCAAGGTACACCAGCCGTGATGCAACCTGAACGGTTACCCGGACGGCGAGTGTTGCATTTGTCTGGCGAAGTGGGCTTTGAGCAGGCTGCAGCAGTTTGCGAGCATGGCTTAGAACTTCTGGCGGGCAGTGCGGGTGATTGGCAGGTAGAGTTGCAGGATCTCAAGTCGGCGTCGAGCGTCACGGTTGCGGTGTTGCTGACCTGGTATCGTGCGGTCACTGCAGCGGGAGCTGTCCTGCAATTGCAGTCAGTACCTGATCGCCTGCGCGCTATTATCGAGGTATCTGGCCTGTCGTTTATGTTTGATGAAAGGGAAGGTTTTTTGTGATTAACGATGAAATTGTTCAGTTATTGAGGGCAGGCTTTCCTTTGGCAGAAGAAGTCAAGGTAGAAGGCGATGGCCATAAAGTTGTCGTCACCGTGGTTAGTCAGGAATTTGAGCCACTACGGGCTGTCCAGAAACAACAACGAGTTTATGCCTGTCTAGGTGATATGATTGCTTCCGGGGCTATCCATGCGGTGAGCATGCGTACCCTAACTCCTGAAGAATGGCGCAAGATGCGCATGTTTGGTTGAACGATGGATAAACTATTGATTGCGGGTGGCCAGAGGCTATCTGGAGATGTACGCATTTCAGGGTCAAAAAATGCGGCCCTGCCCCTGTTGGCAGCTAGTTTGCTGACCGAAGAACGGGTAGTGCTGACCAATATTCCCCAGTTACATGACATCACGACCATGGTTCAGCTATTAGGTCGTTTAGGCGCCGACATACTCATTGATGAACGTTGCTCGGTGGAAGTCAAAGCTGGAACTCAGATTACTGCATTGGCCCCTTATGAGCTGGTCAAGAAAATGCGGGCCTCGATTTTGGTGTTAGGTCCTTTGGTGGCTCGGTTTGGGGAAGCTCGCGTTTCTTTGCCAGGTGGCTGTGCCATTGGCTCCCGGCCCGTTGATCAGCACATCAGAGGTTTGCAGGCCATGGGGGCCGATGTCCAGGTCGAGAATGGTTATGTGCATGCGCGCGTCACAGGACGGTTGCAGGGAGCACGTATCATGTTTGAGATGCCTACCGTGGGTGGAACTGAGAACCTGCTGATGGCCGCATGCCTGGCTGATGGGGAAACTGTCCTTGAAAATGCTGCCCGGGAACCTGAAATTGTTGATCTGGCTTTGCTACTGAAGCGTATGGGTGCTCTGATTGAGGGCGCTGGTACAGACTGTATACGTGTCCAAGGCATGAAGTCCCTGCACGGTTGTCAACACCGTGTTGTAGCTGATCGCATTGAGACAGGATCGTATCTGGTGGCGGCAGCGATGACCAGGGGAGATATTACTTGCCGTGATACTCGTCCGGACTTGCTCGATGCTGTGTTGCTAAAGCTGAAAGATGCTGGTGCTGAAATAACCACAGGTGAAGATTGGATACGCTTGCGTATGGAAGATAGACCCCAGGCTGTATCATTTCGCACACAACCCTATCCGGCTTTTCCTACCGATATGCAGGCGCAATTTATGGCGCTTAATGCTGTAGCTCAGGGAACGGGTACCATCATAGAGACCATTTTTGAAAATCGTTTTATGCATGTACAGGAACTCAATCGATTGGGTGCCCAGATAGCCGTGGATGGCCATACAGCGGTTGTCACTGGCGTTCCTACGTTACAGGCGGCTCCTGTTATGGCCACGGACTTGCGTGCTTCCATGAGTCTTGTATTGGCTGCCCTGGTTGCCGAGGGTGAAACTCTGGTAGATCGCATTTATCATATAGACCGTGGTTATGAATGCGTTGAAGAGAAGTTACGGCAATTAGGTGCGCGTATTCGGCGGGTGCAGTGATGAGTTTGACCCTGGCTTTGTCAAAAGGGCGTATTTTGCAGGATACCTTACCCTTGCTTGCAGCGGCAGGTATTGAGTTGCTCGAAGATCCTGAGCGGAGTCGCAAACTTATTTTTCCAACGACCCGTGAAGATGTACGCATCGTAATTATACGTGCCACGGATGTGCCTACTTATGTAGAAAATGGTGCGGCTGATCTCGGTGTGGCGGGTAAGGACGTGCTCATGGAGCATGGTGCTGATGGAGTTTACGAGCCTTTGGATTTGCGCATAGCCCGGTGTCGTTTGATGGTGGCTGGCCCCGTCGATGAACAGGTACCACAGGGGCGGTTGCGCATAGCCACCAAGTTTGTCAACATCGCCAGGGCCTGGTATGCCAGCAAGGGTCAGCAGGTAGATCTCATTAAACTCTATGGCTCGATGGAGTTGGCGCCATTGATGGGGTTGGCCGATCGTATTGTCGATGTCGTGGATACCGGAAAGACATTGACGGAAAATGGTCTGGAGCCTAAAGAGCTGATTGCCGCGATCAGTTCACGGCTGATCATCAATAAAGCATCCATGCGCCGTCATCATGCGAGCATACAGCCTCTGATTGATCAACTGGAAGCGGCGGTTGCTGCAAGCGGAGTAAGCATTCCATGAGTTGGACCTTGCGTCGGTTAAATAGCCAGTCGATAGACTTTGAAGATCAGATGCGTGAGCTGGGTCATGTTAAAGAGCATCGTCAACAGGATGTAGAAGAGCAAGTGCGGGCCATGATTGAGCGCGTTCGCGTCGAGGGTGATGCTGCTTTGCTTGACCTGACTGCACAGTTTGACAGATTGGCACTGGCCTCGGCGGCAGAGTTGGAGATTCCATCATCAGCCTGGGAAGCTGCCCTGCATAACTTGCCTCCAGGTGGTGTGGAGGCTTTGCAACAGGCTGCAGCCCGTATTGGTCAATATCATGAACACCAGCGACAGGATTCTTGGCGTTACCAGGAAGCAGATGGTACATGGTTAGGGCAGCAGATTGTCGCACTGGACCGGGTAGGCATCTATGTACCAGGAGGTAAGGCCGCCTATCCTTCATCGGTCTTGATGAATGCCATACCTGCCCGCGTTGCCGGGGTGGGGGAGATCATCATGGTCGTTCCTACGCCTGGAGGCGAGGTCAATCCCTGGGTGCTAGCTGCCGCTCAGGTGGCAGGGGTAGATAGGGTATTCCGGATTGGTGGTGCGCAAGCTGTGGCTGCTTTGGCTTATGGGACAAAGGTAGTGCCCTCCGTTGATAAGATTGTAGGTCCTGGCAATATCTATGTGGCCACCGCTAAACGTCAGGTGTTTGGCCAGGTGGGCATTGACATGATCGCCGGACCCTCTGAGATTTTAGTCTATGCCGATGCCAGTGCTCCAGCAGAGTGGCTGGCCATGGACTTGTTTTCTCAAGCTGAACATGATGAACAGGCGCAATCCCTGTTGATCAGCGAAGATGTACGCGTCTTAGATGCCGTAGAATTAGCTATGCGGCAGTTGTTGCCGGGTATGCAGCGGCGTTCCATCATTGAAGCATCATTGCAGTCGCGAGCTGCCTTGATTCAGGTGCCTGACCGGGAAAGCGCCTTACGATTGATCAATCGCATCGCGCCTGAACATTTGCAACTGGCCTGTGTCGATGCGGAAACCCTATTGCCGGGAGTTCGTCATGCTGGTGCAATTTTCTTGGGTATTCACACCCCTGAAGCCTTGGGTGATTACTGTGCCGGTCCCAATCATGTGCTTCCTACCTCCGGTACGGCAAGATTCTCCTCGCCATTAGGTGTCTATGATTTTCAGAAACGTAGCAGCTTGATTTCAGTGAGTCAGGCAGCGGCGACAAAATTAGGACATTTAGCCTCCACCTTAGCCAGGGCTGAAGGTTTAGAAGCTCATGCACGCTCGGCTGAGTTCAGAATTCGGGATTAGCCCAGCGTTAGCGTTGTACTCCCTTGAAGTCATTTGAGGCCAAGCGATTGGCCTCAATGGTTCTGCAAGTCTTGATAGGCCTGTGCTT
>JAJZHP010000141.1 GCA_021804355.1 Pseudomonadota bacterium
CAGCTGTGGTGGTCATCCCCCCCGCCAGACTGAGTAAATCCTTCAAAGTACTGTTCTGCAATACTTCATAAATAGCAGGCACTTTTACACCATTGGTAATAGCCACCTGTTCACCTACAGCAGGGATAAAGATGACATCGCCATCCTGCAAGGGTACATCATGCGATTGATCACCTTTGAGCAAGAAATCATAGGCATCAAACTCAGTGATAACTCGGTTGGCTCGTTTGACCTGAATATGCCGCATGGATCCATGGACCGAGGGCCCGCCAGAGGCGAACAGGGCATTGACCAGGGTGGATAGCGAACTGATGGTGTAACTACCGGCTTGCCGGGCTTCACCCACCACATAAACATGGATAGAACGTAACTGCCCGAGATTGACCTCAAGATCAAAATTGCGGTAATTACGTCCTATCGCTGTTTTAATGTTTTCTTTCAAATCCTGGTAACGTACCCCGGACAGATTGAGGCTCCCCACCTTAGGAATATAGATAGACCCCAAACGATCCACGGTAGCGCGGTAATCGATATCGACCTGACCCCAGGCATGGATAACTACTTCATCACCCGGGCCCACGGTATAACCCGGGGTTACCGGAATATGTTCCATCGGTGCAAAGGTCGAGGGTTTGCCGCCAAACATACCGTAACCGTAGATAGGCAAACGCGAGCCTGTCGATACTTGAATAAACTTCTGAAAATCGGTCTCCATGGGCTGAGCGGCCGTCGGTGCAGGCTGTTGTTTTTGAGCCGCCGCCAGCTGGGCCTGTTGATCTGGCGTCAATTTACCTGCTGCACCCGTCGATGTAGGCGTCTTGGCGTTAGTAATGCTGGGAATGAGAGATGTCGCCGTACTCGACACCGCACTCGGATTAGTGCTAGCCGTGCTCGACACCGCACTGGGATTGGTGGTGTCTAGTGTGGTGGGATCACCGGCTGCCGCCCAAACCAGACCCGTTATCGCACTCAACATCAACATCCAAGATAAACGCTGCGATCCTCGCATTGACCCCCCCAGGGTAGTGTGATCTACGGACAATCAGGTAACGAACCGATCAATTTCATTACCCCGAGAATTCGGGCGCTGATGTTACGTGAAGGCTGATTTTCCTGCAATCTCAGCGGTGTAATCTTTATCAGATTGATACCAGCGTGCTATATCCAGCAAGGAAAAAGGCCATGCCAGGTCAGGTTTACCCTGGCAAGTGAGCACCGGAATCTTAGTGCCATAGCGTTCTATCCCTGATGCAAGGTCCATGATGTCGATTTTAACATGATTCAGGCCCATCTGGTTGAGCCTATGCTCGGCTTGCTCGCACAGATGACAATGGGATGTTCCCAGCAGGGTGATTACGGGTTGCATGGTGCATTTCCAAAAAAACGCAGATGGCCACGCAGGCTAAAACATGAGGCGGGCAAAAGATGATGCTCATTCAGGTTAAAACGTTGTTGCAACGTCTCTGATAATTGGAAACTTTTTTCATCGACCACGAACCAGAGTTCTCCTCCCGGGGCCAGCCGGGTCATCAGGCTGTTGACCCAGGTTTCCTGAACATCACGCCAGCGGAATCCCTGGCGGCGTTGTTCGGCATGATGACTTTTCGGGGGAGTTACTATGATCATATCCTGGCGTGGCATCGTACCTAACAAGGCTTGTAGATCACCGCACTCCAGGGCCAGATTATCCTCTGCCCAGCCATTCAGTGCCCATTGCTCCCTGGCCCAGTCGGGCCAGTAAGGGCGCGGCTCCCAGCCCTGAACATAACCTCCCTGATGTTTAATCTGCAGGGCGAGCGTCGCATTATGGCAGAACAGGTGCAGACAGCGCTCGGGTTGCTTCTTAAGCACATGGCAGTACAACAACTGCAGGGGCAGCTGCAAGCCAGCATCGTCTGAACGTGCCAGATCGAGGCGATAGATCAGCCCTTGATCGTCCAGGTTATGCCAATCCGGTCTGGGTTCACGCCCTGCCCGTCCGAGGCGCACCTGATCGCGCTGTGCTCCCAGCACTTCGCGCAATGCTGCCAAGGCGTGGTTAAAAACAGGAGCCTGCGCCGTATCAAACTCGATAACTGACAATACATCATCATAAACATCGACACGCAACGATAAGTCTTTTTGTTGCCCATCATAGAGACGACCATAGCGTTCGCCTTGCGTCTGCAGGGTCTGCCAGCTGCTCAGGATCTGTTCCTGAAAAGACGTCATGGACGGTAGTACCGGCGGCTGTAGCGGTTTGCTTCGTTTTACCCAGGGTTGAGCACGCGCAACCCGAAAATAACGCGGCAACCCACCATGCGACACTCGTTCCGTGCGTCGATGCTCCAAACCCATGCCATCCAGCCAGTCGATCTGCGGTGCAATCGTAGTCACCATCTGACCGGGTCGGCGCTGACGACATAAGCGCCCCAGCGCTTGATAGAGCCAACGCGCATGCGCTTCATCACCCAGCCGTTCGCCATAGGGAGGGTTAGTCACCACCAGCCCTGTACCCTCGCTGGCCGGCAAATCTGCCAGAGGTTGCTGCCGTAGCTCTACATCAGCGCCATAACCGGCCGCTTTAAGGTTCTCACGAGTAACGTCGATAGCTTCTCGTGCTGCATCACACCCTATGATCCGGGGCCAGGGGCGAGTACGCGCTGCCTGACGACGCTGTTGCGCTTCCTCCAGCAAATTTTGCCAGACTTCAGGCTGATGATAATGCCAGGACGTAAATCCCCAGTGCTGGCGTTGCAGACCAGGTGCATGATCAGCCACCATCATCAGGGCTTCCAGCAGCAAAGTCCCTGCACCACACATCGGGTCAATCAGTTCCTCATAGTGACCTGGCTGGCCAGGCCAACCGCTGATAAAGAGCATGGCCGCGGCCAAATTCTCCTTAATAGGAGCTGCCAGGACACGCGTACGCAGATGGCGTTTATGCAAGCTATCGGCGGAAAGATCCAGTCCCACGGTCACCTGCTGCTCATCGACATGGATATATAGAGGCACCTGCGGGCATCGGGGATCAACCGGCGGTCGGCCCCCGGTCAGCTCACGAAAGCGATCTACATACCCATCCTTGACACGCAAAGCCGTCAATTGCTGCGGCCAATTAACCCCGGGAGCCAGGCTCGCTCGCACTGCCAGAGTAGCCTCAGCGGGAAAGTGATCTTCCCAAGGTAAACTGGCCACCCATGGGGTCAAGGTTTCCGGGCTCAGCTCGGTAGCGTTAAATAAGGGACATAACACCCTGGAGGCCAACCTGGACCATAAACAGGTACGGTAAGCCTGCTCCACCCCCCCCTGTACCAGCAGGGTATTTCTGGCAATATTGACAATCGTATGACCAAATGATTGCAGTTCGTCGGCAAGCAGCGGCTCCAACCCTTCTGAACACGTCACCATAAATTGTGTAAACATGATATGAATCAACCTTTTATCATTTAGCTCTGAAGGGTTAAGAGCATTTTCAACTATACAAACGCCGTTATAGAAAAAAAAGATTATGGCGCATTCATGCAGATAAGAGTATCCATAGACCTAGAGGTAGTGCGCTAGTGTACCACTAGGTGAGCCTCCTCTAGACCTTACCGATCAGGAGTTGCACGTATGAAGCGACAGAGAAGGGATCGTTCCGAATTGCTGTATACACGTGGTTTTCAAGTCGGTGCCCAGGGTCGTTCCCTGGACATATGTCCATATTCCGACATCAATCTTCGACAACACTGGATGGCAGGCTGGCGTGAAGGTCGCACGGCATTTCATCAAGGTATGGTGGGAGCCTCTTTACTGGCTACCCAACCGATGAACTCAGTACATATCTAAATCTTAGCTTTCGTTTTCTACAGAACCGCAACACCCGGACCGTACGCACGAGGAGCGCGCGGTCCGGTATTAATAAGCTGGTCTCACCCGACGCCTTCACGTTGTCATAAAATTTCTTCTCAAGTTGTCAGGTTGTGCGGGTCGTCGAGCTGAGCGACACGGCCATGCAAAAAAGCAAGTATGCGGCGGGCAATCTGCTGGTCAATCTTACCTAGCTCGCGCTCGGCGGCTGGGTCAAGTTCAACCTTCCATGCCATAGCGTTTCATCACTTCTTCGAGTGGTACGGTTTGGGTCTTGCCTGAGCGAATATCGATCAGGCGTTGCTCTGCCAGGTACAAATCTTCGAGGTTGTCCAAGTGCTCCAGGATGGCTTCGCGGGCATAGAAAGTCTTGGTGCGCCCGGTGGCCTGCGCCAGTGCTTCAAGGCGGGTTTCCACTTCGACGGGCAGTCGGATTGCAAGCATGTTTCGGCTCCTGTTCTAAAACGCTATACAGATATAGCATAACTGCTATGCCATAGAAACATTAACGACTCATGCCAGGCGACCTGACGCGCTCGATATATCCAGCAACAAGCCAGACCTGAAAACTAACCGCCGCTACGCGCCGGGCTCCCCCCCCTCCACCCAATCATAAAATTGGGTGGAGCCACTCGCGCAAAGGCGGGTGGTTATCAAATTCCTTTGTGGCCCTCTTGTCGTTGCTGTGCCTGCATGTACAGGCGTAGCAGTTTGTTAATACGGGTCTGATAGCCTTGCCCTTGCTCCTTGAACCAGTCGAGTACATCTGCATCTAATCGCAGCGTCACCGGCTGTTTTGGTGGGTTACGCAACTCGGCTCGAGCAAAGAAATCAGCACCCAGTTCCGGGATATCAGAGGTATCAATATCGGCATCCGTCATGACTTCCAGTCGCTGCCAGTCAGTCTTACTCAATGTTTTGTTCATAATAGCGTATCTCGTTTCTGGTAGCCTTTCTGGCGCCAATGATGCGGATCACATCGCGCTCACGCTCGGTATAAACCACAACACTGATCATAGTTCTAATCCAGCCAAACCCAATCCAGCGCTCTTCTCCATAAACAACCCTATCGTCCTGCAGGGACAGCATGGGGTGATTGAAAATATCCACTGCATCCTTGAAGTCGATGCCATGGTTCTGAATATTTATGCGATTCTTGGATTCATCCCATTCAAAGCGCATGGCATACTAACATTTACATTTGTATGTACACTATAATGCGATTTTCAGTTGCTTGATAGAGGCAGTATTAAAGGGCTCCGCCCACTATCGAAAAATATAATGGTGTGCAGCTGAATTTCATACCACCAGGGAAACCCCAGAAGAATGGATTTGTGGAGCGCTTTAATCGTAGCTTTAGAGAAGATGTACTGGATTGTTTTCTATTCGACACGCTGGATGAAGTCAGGGATGTAGTATGGCAGTGGTT
This sequence comes from Pseudomonadota bacterium, assembly GCA_021804355.1. Taxonomy (GTDB): domain Bacteria; phylum Pseudomonadota; class Gammaproteobacteria; order Pseudomonadales; family Moraxellaceae; genus JABEVH01. The sequence continues at coordinate 5,261 of JAJZHP010000141.1, forward strand.
GCAAGAATACAACGAGGAGCGACCACATGACAGTCTGGGCGATTTAACCCCCGTTGAATATCGCCGGAAACATGAAGCAGCATGTGCAGAAGTTTCTATTTTATAGTGTTTGAACCGCCCCGGGTTTCGCGGAGGATTAATGTTTTGAGTCAGGTTGCATGGTAGATAGCTTCCTGACTCCGTTGGTACTGTATCTCAAATTCTGCTGGTGGGATATTCCCAATAGGCTCAAGGAG
>JAJZHP010000142.1 GCA_021804355.1 Pseudomonadota bacterium
TTGCTCTATCTCTATATATAGACCAGTATATAGACCGGTCTTTGCAAGTCAAGGTTAAAATGACTCTATCTGAATTGCTTGTGTATACTCTGCCCGACGATATTTTCACCTTGTAGGTAGGAGACAGCATGGGTTTTCTCGCAGGTAAACGCGCACTGGTTGTTGGTGTAGCCAGTAAACTATCTATCGCTTATGGCATTGCCAAAGCTATGCATCGTGAAGGTGCAGAGCTGGCTTTTTCTTATCAGAATGAGAAACTAAAGGGACGTGTTGAAGAGTTTGCAGCCAGCATGGGGTCGCAACTTACGTTTCCCTGTGATGTGGCTTCTGATGCGGAAATTGATAGCCTGTTCACGGCTTTGAACCAACATTGGGACAGCTTGGACATTATCATCCATGCTGTTGCTTATGCACCAGCGCAAGAGTTGGAAGGTGACTACCTTACTGTTACAACGCGCGAGGGTTTTCGTGTAGCTCACGAAATAAGTTCCTACAGTTTTGCTGCCCTAGCCAAAGCGGGTCGTTCCATGTTGCAAGGCCGACAGGGATCACTACTGACCTTAACCTACCATGGTGCAGAACGTGTATTGCCCAATTACAACGTCATGGGATTAGCTAAAGCCAGCCTGGAAGCGAACGTGCGCTATATGGCTTCCAGCCTAGGCCCCGAGGGTATTCGCGTTAATGCCATTTCGGCAGGCCCCATCAGAACACTGGCAGCCAGCGGCATTAAGAGCTTCCGCAAGATGCTAGCCTATAATGAGGCAGCCACCCCGATGCGACGCAACGTCACCATTGATGAGGTAGGTAATGCGGCGGCTTTTTTATGTTCCGACCTGGCCTCTGGCATCTCTGGGGAAATTGTTTATGTGGATGGCGGCTTTAACACCGTAGCTATGCCGCCCATAGAACAGGCTGAATCCTGGAACAAAAGCTGATTTTAAGGAAGATTAAATAAAGTACGCGTATTGGTTACTGTAATCGCTGTCATTTCCTCTAAGGAGACGCCGCGTAGCTCAGCCAGTACGCGAGCCACTTCTACCACATAACCAGGACGGTTACTGTGTCCACGATGGGGTACAGGAGCCAGCCATGGGCTGTCTGTTTCCACCATAAGCCGGTCAAGAGGCACTTGAGCGGCTACTTCACGCAAGGCGTGGGCATTTTTAAACGTAAGAACACCTGAAAATGAAATATAAAACCCCAGGTCCAGCGCCCTTTTCGCCGTAGACCAATCCTCAGTAAAGCAATGCATCACCCCAGCTTGTGGGCCCGCTTGGCTGAGTAAATCCAGCGTATCACTTCGCGCTTCGCGCGTATGTATGACCAGGGGTAAGCCCAGATCCTTAGCTAGTTGAATGTGTAGCTCAAAACTGGCTTGCTGGAGTACTGCCGTCTCAGGCGTATAGTGATAGTCCAACCCCGTCTCACCTATCGCCACTACCTTAGGTTGTGTGGCGTAGTAGCGCAATCGTTCATAATCCATGCTTGCAACCACATGGTTGGGGTGAATACCTACGGTGGCATAAACGTCCTCATGAGCCGCAGCAATCGCCATAACAGCGGGTTGTGTATCCAAATCGACACCAATGCAAATAAACGCCCCAACCCCCCTGTCACGAGAGTCCTGTAAGGCAGCCAACAACGACCCCTCAAAAGGAGCAAGGTCCAGCAGATTTAAATGGCAATGGGAATCAATAATCATCACGATTACATCGTATTCGTTACTTTGTCTGAACCCAGCATGCCAGTCAGCAGGGCCTCAATTTTCTGCTTGGCCATTTCAGCCTCTCCACCAACAAACTGTATCCCCACACCGGCAGCCCTCAGCCCTGGCCCACTAGGTGACAGCCAGACCACCTTGCCTGCAATAGGAAACTTATTGGCAGCATCCATCAGGGTCAGTAACATGAAAACTTCCTCACCCAGTCGGTATTGTCTGTTGGTAGGGACAAACAAGCCCCCCCCTTTGACAAAAGGCATGTAGGCTGCGTACAACACTGACTTGTCCTGAATAACCTGTTGCAGGATACCGCCTCCACGAGGTGAACTCACGACAACACTCCCCGGCCTGTCAGCCTGGCAAAATTCATAAAGATGGTTTCAAACATAAGTGCTGGCTGCACGTTTCCTGACAGCTCATCACGAACATGTATCAATTGCTGCCAAAGATCCACTAATAAAGCACGGCTCAATCCACGATTCAGTATAAGCCGATATTCGCTGAGCAGATCTGGATGATGCAAATTCTCATGACATCCCGCTTCGACATGCATCCAGTCTTCTACCCATTGCGCTAGTAAGTCAGGCAGCAGTTCATGATTCCAGATCTCTTTGCAAGACTTGGTCATGGTTACAGCATCATTCCTTCCTTCCAAGAGTTCACGCACATTAGTCCATAGAGCATTTCGCTGCTTAACCCATCCTTCATCCAACAAGGCTCGCGCTGTCAAAGGTGCATGGCGAGCCATACCCAGGACTTGTTTAGCTGTCTGTTCATCAGGCGCCCAGGTTTTCAACCAGGCCAGGGTATTATTCAGATCCGCTGGCGCCAGGCTCCACTGTTGACAACGGCTGCGTAGGGTTGGTAACAATGCCGCTGGACGCTGACTCAAAAGGATCAAAAGGGTATTTTCTCCCGGCTCTTCCAAGGTTTTCAGCAAAGCATTAGCAGCATGTAGGTTCATGGCTTCAGCCGGCTGAATGACCACGATGCGCTTACCCCCAAATTGTGGCGTTTTACTGGCAAAATCAACTAAAGCCCTGATTTGTTCGACACGGATCTGACGAGCACCTTCTTCGGGGTATAACTCCATGACATCCGAGTGAGTGCCTGCCATCAGCAACCGGCAGGACTTGCATGCCCCACAAGCCTCCTCGGCTGGATTTTGGCAAAGTAAACGGCTGACCCAGACAGCAACTAAACGCTCTATCCCATGACCCGGCGGAGCGACTAACAGCAAAGCATGTCCCAAACGCCCCTGCTCTGCCCGTCTTAAATTGGTTAGCAGCTCAAGATGCCAGGGGAGAGCTCCTCCCGGCTCAAACATCATATCAAAACACTCGCCAGATGATGATCCAACACCGATACCAAATCACTCATAACTTGTTCCAGGGGTTGATTGGCATCTATCCGTTTATGCGTCACCGGGTTAGATTGAAAGCGTCGACGATACGCCTCGTGAACCCTTAGCATAAAATCACGAGTTTCGTTATCCATGCGATCAGTTTCCCCGCGTTCCTGTACTCGCTTTAAACCAATATCCAGAGGCACATCCAGCCAGAGGACTAGACCCGGTCTCAAATCACCTTGCACCCAGCTTTCCAACGCAGCAATGACAAGTTCATCGACGCCTCTACCTCCTCCTTGATAAGCATAACTGGCATCTGTGAATCGATCGAGTATGACCCATTCCCCAGCGGCAAGGCGTGGCCTTATCACTCCTGCCAGATGTTGAGTTCTGGCAGCAAATACCAACAAAAGCTCAGTCAAGGCTTCCACAGGCTCAGCTCGCGGTCGCAATATCAGTGCTCTGATCTCTTCAGCCAAACCTGTACCACCCGGTTCTCTTGATACCCAATAGGGCAATCCTCGGCGCTCAAAATACTCACGGATACAGGCCAGACATGATGTTTTACCTGCGCCCTCGCCTCCTTCAAGGGTTATAAACTTAGCAACAGGTCTGGGTTCATGGAGTTGCACGATACCCCTCCCTACGATGCCGTTGGTACAATTCAACGGCCTGATTCTGTTCTTTTAGCGTACTGCTGAATAGATGCGTTCCATCCCCCTTAGCGACAAAATAAATATCGTTAGTGATTATGGGATGAAGCGCTGCATGCACGGCAGCGCGGCCCGGAAAAGCAATAGGAGTCGGTGGCAATCCCCCAATACGGTAGGTGTTATAAGGCGTCCATGTGTCCAAATCACCTTTACTAATATGCCCCTGATAGCGATCCCCCATCCCATAAATCACGGTAGGATCGGTTTGTAGACGCATTTTCAATCGTAATCGATTGATAAATACTCCAGCAATATGCTCACGTTCAGCGGGTTGGCCGGTTTCCTTTTCAATGATGGAGGCCATAATCAAGGCCTCATAGGGCGTACGGTAAGGAAGATCGGAAGCTCGCTCAGCCCACTCACGCTGCAAAATATTTTGTTGTCGGCTCAACATACTGCGGATCAGTTCAAGCACAGGCATGCCCGGTTCAAAGCCATAGGTGTCCGGTGCCAGCCAACCTTCCAGAGAGTCCTGTTTAACCCCCAGGATCAATGGCCAACGATTCACGTCACTCACTGGATTTGTCTTCAGCATACCCATAGCCCTTAATTGTTTCAGCAAATCCTTGAAGTTTGTGCCTTCCACCACCGTCAACCGTTGCACATAGCGGCCGGGCTCATGGGTTAACATAGCCAGAAATTCCCAGCCATTAATATCCTGCGGTAACGGATAAACACCTGCATAAATACGCGCATGCCTGGAAAAAACATGTTCGTAAATTATAAGACCCCAGGGCTGTTGCAAAATACCCGCATCCCCTAACCGTTTAGTGACTCCATATAGATTCTGACCATGCCGCACTTCCAGCCTGAACTCGGCAGGCACTCGCATAGGCATCAGACAAGCCAACAGGACCCAGCATGCCAGGGCCACCGACAAGCTCATCACAATATTGGCGAGCTTACGCATGAGCAAAGACCCGATCGACATCCTGTTTTAAACGCGAAGTGATCACACCCTGCTGCAATGGTCGCCCCAGCAGCAGCCCTACTGGCATAATTCCGCGTACGCTATTGCAGAAAAAGACTTCGTCAGCCATTAAAAAGTCATCCACTTCGAGTGGCTGGACTCGTGTAGGAACCCTGAGACCCCGGCATCGATCCAAAATCCAGGCTCGCATAACACCCAGCACGCCGGCTAGCCCAATTTCAGGGGTATGGAGCACAAAGTTTTTAACCAGAAAAACATTGCTTGCAATACCCTCAATCACCTGTCCCTGTTCATTCTGCACCAGGGCCTCGTCAAATTCATGTTGTTGACTGAGTTCTCGTTGCAATAAAACCTGTTCCAAACGATTTAAGTGTTTCAATCCTCCTAGCAGGGAACTTGATCCTATACGCTGTTGCAACAAGGTCACGCGCAAAGGGTGCAGTGAATATGCTGGCCTAGGACGCCAACTGGTAATTATTTTGGGACGGGGGGATTCTGAACAAGCGTAACCTAGTCCTCCTACACCCCGTGTAACGGTAAGGCGTAAAATCCCATCAGACAACACCTGCAAATGCCGCTCCAGCTGATGTTCTATCCTCTCCATATCCAATGGCAAAGCCAAACGTAAGGCACTGCTTTCCAGTCTGCGCTTGTGCCATAGCCATAAAGGCAAGCGCTGTTCTGACACCAGCATGGTTTCAAAAAGACCATCACCAAATAACAA
>JAJZHP010000143.1 GCA_021804355.1 Pseudomonadota bacterium
ATGAAGTCGTTAACGAAGCCCATACCACCGTAACCTGTAGCGTCTGTAAAAAGCGCACTGGCCCTAAGGGTCAGGAAGGATTACGAATAAGGGAATGGAGGTGTGTGGAGTGCGGTACACTCCACGACCGCGACATCAATGCCGCCACCAACATTCTCGCGCTTGGACATGAGCGTCTTGCAGAAGGAATCCACTCCCTTTCCGCGTAAGCGGCAGCCATCGGCTGAGGGAGGGGAGGATGTCAAAGGGGTTCTGAATGCTGACGACACGAGGCAAACCTTTTAGTTCAGAGAGCTTAAGGAACTGATGCACGCCCCACGGGGTTTCATTAGAGAGTCCGATACAACGCACTTTGCCCGCTTTTATGAAGTCAGCTAATACATCCAGGGTTTCTTCAATAGGTACCGAGTATTCATCAGCCACATGCCGATATCCCAGTTCTCCAAAATGGTTAGTGGAGCGGTCGGGCCAATGCAGTTGATAAAGATCGACATAGTCGGTTTTTAGCCGTTTCAGGCTGTCATGCAGGGCAGATTCAAGATTAACCCGATCATGGCAGGTTCGTCCCTGGCGAAGATGGGCCGCTTGCAGGAGCTTTTTGGAGGGGCCTACCGCCTTGGTAGCCACAAGGACTTTGGAACGGTTGCCGGGCCGGGCCAGCCACGTTCCCAGATAGCTTTCAGTCAATCCCTGCGTTTCTGGTTTGGGCGGGACGGGATACATTTCGGCGGTATCCACCAGATTAACCCCGGCATCGGTAGACATATCCAGCTGGGCATGGGCCTCAGTTTCGGAATTTTGTTGTCCCCAGGTCATGGTTCCCAGCGTAATCAGGCTAACCTTCAAGTTAGTCTTGCCTAGTTGACGGTATTCCATAGGACCTCCGCAGGGTTAATGTACTTTAATTGGCCTAGGGTAAGGGCCCGGTGGGCTGAGCAAGATGAGCATTCCACTCGCAGGTGGCCGCTACAGGTGGTGGCGGTGTCCCAATGGCATAATGACCTAAATCTTCTACGCCATGAACGACAGCGTGACCTACGCGCTTAAAGGTTTTAAGCGGGCTGGTCGGAGGGTGGCCAGGAATGATCATGTCGCTAGCCAGGAGTTGCAATTGCACGCGCATCCGGTCAGGTTGGAAGGAAGGCATGCGATGTTGCAGGACATAGGCCAAGTCACCATCCTTAAAGATAAGAAAGCCATAATAAAAAAGCTGATCTTTGTCTTTAAGCTCAGGGACAGCTTTAGGTTGCATGGTCAGGGATACCATGGCAAACATGCCTTCATGGTTGCGCACACGCACGGAGACCTTACCAAGATTATTAACCACCTTGATCTCTGAGGAGGCCGGAATGACCTTGCGCTCGTAGTTTGCCAATACCTCTTCGGCAATGGTCCGATCAGCCGCGTAAGGAGGGATCATGGCTAAGGGGTCTTGGTTGATACGCAGATAATCGATACGGAAGAAGCGGTTTTGTGCATCCCAGATATTGAGCGAGCCTCCGACATGATCGCAACCTTCCGTTAAGGTGACTTGACCTCGAAAGGCATTGCTGTCCAGAGGTAGGGTATAAGCCAGTTGAGGTGCATGGTAATACCCCATGGTTTGCTTGACGGTACTGGCACAAGCGGTCAATAGCATGAGGATTGAAAGGATCCCAAGGTGGTACCAGCGGCGGTTCGGGTACATAGTCAACGTTCCTGTTTTTGTTATTTATGTGCAGTCATCATGATTCCAGGGCATCCCACCGTTCCAACATGCTAAGCAGTTCTTCCTCGATTTGGCTCAGACGCGCTGTTGTGGTGGCCGCCTGCCTATTGTCAAGGAAGAATTGAGGATCGTCCATACACTTGTAGAGTTGAGCTTGTTCTTCTTCTAGACGGGCGATCTTTTCTGGTAAAGCAGCCAGTTCGCGTTGCTCGTGGAAACTGAGTTTCGTGCTACGGGTGCGCGAGGTGGGTACGGAAGCCTTGGAGGCCAGCGGGGGGGGTGGGGCAAGGGATGTAGGGCGTTGGCGCAGAAAATCACTGTATCCGCCAATATAGTCATGGATCTTGCCTCGGCCTGCGAGATGCCAGGTGCTGGTAACCACCGCATCGAGAAATGCGCGATCATGTGAAATTAACAGCAAGGTGCCGGAGTAGCTGGCTAATATGTCTTCGAGGAGTTCGAGGGTTTCCAGATCCAGATCATTGGTGGGCTCATCCATAATCAGCAAGTTGCTTGGACGAGCAAACAGTCGAGCCAGCAGGAGTCTATTACGCTCACCTCCTGATAGTGCTTTAACGGGCGTACGAGCGCGGCGAGGTGAGAATAAAAAGTCCTGCAAATAACTCATGGCGTGTTTCTGAACGCCATTGATTTCTACATAATCGGATCCGTCGACGACATTATCCAGTACCGACGCCTCTTCCTTGAGAGCTTCACGTAGCTGATCAAAATAAGCAATTTTCAGATGAGTACCCAGGGTTATCTTTCCAGATTGAGGCTGGAGAGTCCCCATAATAAGGCGTATGAGGGTTGATTTACCGACGCCATTATCGCCAATCAGGCCGATGCGTTCGCCACGCATCACCCGGACGGAGAAGTCATCTACCAGGGGTTGACCTGCCATGGCATAGCAGACATGTTCAAGCTCTAAGACCAGACGTCCAGAACGTTCTGCGGCATGCAGCGCCATGGAAGCCTGGCCCTGGCGCTGGCGCTGGTCAGCCTTCTCGCGGCGCATAGCTTGTAAGGCGCGCACTCTGCCTTCATTACGGGTTCGTCGGGCCTCGATGCCTTTGCGTATCCAAACCTCTTCTTCAGCGAGACGTCGGTCAAAGAGCTGCTGGGCAGAGGCTTCCGCAGATTGCCGTTGCGAAGAACGCATTAAGCTTTCATCGTAAGCGCAACGGTCATCATGCAGTCGTCCTCGATCCAGTTCCCAAAAGCGCTGCCCTATGGTACGCAGAAATTGCCGGTCGTGGCTCACGACCACTAAAGAGCCTCGCCAGGCGAGTAGATGGGTTTCCAGCCAGCTGATGCTGGCAGTATCAAGATGGTTGGTAGGTTCATCCAGTAGCAGAATGTCAGGCTCCTGAGCTAAAGCCCGAGCTAACAGCACACGACGCTTACGGCCACCTGATAAATGTGAAAAGTCCATGCTGGCATCAAGATCCAGTCGGCTTATCCAGTTCATGGCGCGTTGTTCCAGGGCAAAACCACCTTGATGTTCCAAACGTTCCTGAAGTTCCGCCAAATGATCCATCGATGGCGCTGGATCAAGGAGCATGGTTTGGTATGCGGCCAAGTCTTCAGCGATGGCACCAAAACCAGACATGATCACTTGCAGTACCGAACCATGCAGATGGGTAGGCACTTCCTGCGGAAGAGTTTCAATACGCAGGTTCTGTTGCCGAATTACTTCTCCTGAATCCAGATGCTGGGTGCCCGCCAGTATGGAGAGCAGGGTTGATTTGCCCGCACCATTACGACCACGTATGGCAACGCGTTCACCCTCGTCCAGGCTGACATTTACCTCTTCAAGCAGCAGACCGTCACCAAATCCTAAGGTGGCCTGGCGGAGTGTAATAAGTGGCATGGCTTGAAGCTCATCAGTAAAGGGCCCATCATAGCAGGCCACATAGGGGAACGGATATGACGGAACAGCGGTTAGAGCGCCTGGAGATGCAGTTGGCATTTCAGGATGATCTTCTGGATGCCCTTAATCGTACGGTAGCTGCACAACAGCTAGAGCTCAGTAGGCTGCAGAGCCAGATCAAGACCTTGCATCTGCGTATGCAACAGATGGAGAGGCCCGAGGTGCCAGTTATTGAGACTCCCCCTCCGCATTACTGAGCTGGGGTTATGATGGCTTATTTTCAACGGAAGCTGCGGACGAGCGTTTTTTGGGAACCCAGGCCCAAAGCATCTCACAACGCACAGGGGGTTCATTGCTCTCATCCGTAACGAGGGTCTCGACCAGGACCTCACCTTTGGGTTGGGTTCGAATGAGTGTGATTTGCTCGGGGGTAAGCGTAGCCACAGCTTTCATGCTGCCTTGGGTTCGTTTGAGAAAATCAACTTTCAGGCTCTTGATGAGGGGAAGTTTGTCATCAGGGAGGTTCATGCCTACCACAAAGCCACTAGCTGTTTCTGCGAGCAAGGCCATCGCAGCGGCATGAATACCCTTGATATGGTTTTGTACAGGGCGGCGATTGCGCAAACTGACGACTACTTTTTCAGAACTGAGGGATTCATAGAGCAGTCCTGCCGTACCCACAAAAGGAACGACCTTGCCAAAGAGTCTGGAAATCAACCCGGGTCGGAGGGCTTGCGGAACGAAAGAGAGCCGGCCAATGTTGCGGGTGAGTGCATTGCTGAAAGCCATGAACTAATCCTTGAAGTTGTTAAACTGTAAAGGGCGCCCCAGGCTTTGCTGGCGCAGAAATGCCATCACCGTCTGAAGGGTATCTTTTTTCTTGTCAGTTACCCGTATCTTTTCACCCATGATGGTGGCCTGAGCTTTGATACCTTCTTCTTTGAGCAATCGCACAATTTTCTTGGCGGTATCCTGATCCAGTCCATCCTTGAGGGATAAGGTCTGTATCATGCGCCGTCCAGAGGCTTGCATGTCGCCGGCGTCGATCACTTGGGCATCAATACGACGCTTGATGATCTGATTTTCCAACATGGCCAGCAATTGCTCGACCTGGAAATCAGATTCAGCGCTCAATTGAATCTCCTTAGTTTTTTCATTTAATTCAACGCGTGCATCTGCTCCGCGAAAATCAAATCGCGTTGCTACTTCTTTTTGAGTATTGGCCACTGCATTGGCAACTTCAAACATCTCAACTTCTGAAACGATATCAAACGATGGCATTTCCACCTCCGTGAGCTAACGCCGGCATTTAACTCCGAGATCTATCAATGTGCAAGAGCCTGAATAGGTGGTCTGGCAGATTGTCAGTCATGCATGATCATCGAATTGCGCGAGAAGCCCCCGAATTTATCCGAGGGGAGGAAAGCTCTACGTTATGACACCCATCTTTCATTTTAATATGTAGCAAGATTTTGTATGCTTGCCAGATGAACAAATCTGGTCAAGTACAAGTCAAACAACAATGTGGTGTATTCCTGTAAGTACCATGTCATCTGGTGTCCTAAGTACCGTAGGCCGGTATTGACAGGGGCCGTTGATGATCGACTGAAAGCTATTATCTACGCAAAAGCTGTAGAACACGAATCAGAAGTTATGGAACTGGAAGTCATGCCGGATCATGTGCGTTTGTTGGTGGAAGTTGATCCTCAGTATGGCATTCATAAGCTCGTAAAGGCCATGAAAGGAGCATCGTCCCGCGTCTTGCGGTCGGAGTTTCCACACCTGAAATCCCGCCTGCCAACGCTGTGGACGAACAGTTACTTTGTCAGCACGG
>JAJZHP010000039.1 GCA_021804355.1 Pseudomonadota bacterium
CGTACGTCAGACGATAGTAAGGAGCCTGATAACATTGTTGGCGCAAACTAAGCGCCATCTGTAGTCGGTGTTTAAGCAGGCTGGAGTCGAGCAGTGTACCCGGATGCCGGCTCACCAGACGAGCACAGATCAGCGAGTTGGGATTGACCATGGCCACGCCTAGCGGTTTTCCGGCATGATTTTCAAGTCTCACCTGCTGTCCTGGACTTAGGTCTTGCAGCGCAGTGACTGCCGTATCGACCTCATTGCTGAATACCCATAGGTGTCCCTGGGCCAGTCGTCTATCCTCCTGGGAACGTAAACGCAATACAGGCAAAGTCTCTACTAATGACATCATTTAAACTCCCAGAGAAAAATCGATCTACACTTGCTGAGCCGGAGGTCAATCATGGAAACTACGCTCAACTCGCAACAAATAGCCAAAGTGCTGCACGGTATCACGATTCCGCCGCAGCCGCAGGTTCTGGTCGATATCCAGATGGAACAGGTGATGCCCAATCCCGACGTTCGGCGTATTGCCAACCTCATTAGTCGTGATCCTAGCCTTTCGGGTACCATGCTCAAAGTAGTTAACTCAGCACACTTTGCCCTAAAAAATAAAATCAGCTCCATTCATCAGGCAGTTCAAATTCTGGGGCTATCCACTGTTTTAAACATTCTCAATGGCATCAGCATCAAAAGTGAAATGGATGATGCAACCATTGTCCAGATGAATCGCTTCTGGGATACCACCATGGATATCGCCAACATCTCAGCTGCGCTGGCCAAGCAGCTTGGTTTGCGGGGTGCTGATGAATCCTACGCACTTGGCTTATTCCATAACTGCGGCGTACCCCTGCTGCTGACCCGATTCCCTAATTACCTTGAAGTCCTCAATGCTTCCTACTTGGTGCATGACGAGCGCATTATTGATGTGGAAAACCGCATGCTCAACACCAATCATGCAGTGGTTGGCTATTTCGTCGCTAAATCCTGGCACTTACCTGACAACCTTTGTGAAATTATTGCCGAACACCACAATGTCGACGCTATTTTTATAGCCAATTCACCTTATGCCAGCGAGAAGAAAACTTTACTCGCCATCCTGAAAATAGCAGAACATTTTTGCCGGAATTTCAATATTCTGGCTGAACAGGACCTGGACTATGAGTGGGAAAAAATCGAAGTCCCTCTGCTTACGTACATGGGCCTGTCCAGCGATGATCTGGAAAATATTCGGGATGACTTCATCGAAAAAGGTCAGTTAACTCCCTGATGGCCGCATACCATAGCGCAAATCAAGTTCACGGGCCGCTCGCACATCATCCAGACGACGTACGGGCAAGGTATGCGGAGCCCCTCGAAGGAGTTCAGGGTTCTGTTGCGCCTCGGCTCGAATACGTACCATGGCATCAACAAAGGCATCGAGTTCATCAGGAGTTTCCGTCTCGGTTGGCTCAATCAACAGGCACTCAGGCACCAGCAACGGGAAATAAGTGGTGGGCGCATGAAATCCATAGTCCAATAACCTTTTGGCGACATCCATGGCCGTAACTCCCCATTCACGCGCTTCACGAGCCAGAGTAATGATAAACTCATGTGAGGCACGGCGCTCAGGATACGCCAGCTCAAAACCGGCATCCTGCAACCGCTTCATCAAGTAATTGGCATTGAGCGTTGCATATTCACCCACACGCAATATTCCTGCTCGTCCGAGTAAACGTGCGTAAAAATAGGCGCGCAAGAGTACACCGGCATTGCCCATGAAAGCAGAAAGCCTGCCTATGGTTTGTGGAATATCATGCTCATCCAGCCAGCGGTACCCCCCACTTTCTCCCTTGCCTACGATAGGAATCGGCATAAATGGTAAAAGTCGCTCCGCCACACCCACCGGCCCTGCTCCTGGACCACCACCGCCATGCGGTGTCGCAAAGGTCTTATGCAGATTCATATGCAGAACATCAAAACCCATATCACCAGGCCTGACTTTACCTAAAATAGCATTAAGGTTGGCCCCATCGTAATACAACAGACCACCTGCCTCATGGACCAGCCGGGATATTTCCCCGATTTGCCGCTCAAAAACACCACATGTCGACGGGTTTGTCATCATCAACCCGGCTGTTTGCGGGCCTAGTACCGCTGACAGGGCTTGCAGGTCCACATCGCCATTGGCCAGTACCGGTATTTCACGAACACGATAGCCACACATAACCGCTGTTGCCGGATTGGTCCCATGAGCAGCCGCAGGTATCAGCATTTCCTGGCGAGCCTCATCCTGACGCGACTCATGGTAGGCACGGATCATGGCTACCCCTGCAAATTCACCCTGAGCCCCTGCAGCCGGCGTTAATGAAACGCCGCTCATGCCGGTAACTTCCTTAAGAATCTCCTGCAAATCGTAGAGGCAGCTCAGATACCCTTGCGAATGGCTAGCCGGAGCCATGGGATGTCGCTCGAGAAACCCCGGTAGCATGGCCGCTCGGTGGGCTCCTCGCGGGTTATACTTCATCGTGCATGAACCCAGTGGGTAGAAATGCGTGTCAATTGAAAAATTCTTTTGCGACAGGCGCGTATAGTGCCTGACGACCTGCAACTCAGATACTTCCGGCAACACGGGTGCATGTTTGCGCCGCAAAGCAACGGGTAATTCATCACTTTCAAAATGATCACGGGGAGATTGAGCGTAAGCCCGACGACCAGGTTTGGATACCTCAAAGATCAAACTCATGCGCATGTCTCCAAAACCTGCTTCATAGCTGACACATAATCATCGCGATCAGAGGCTTCAATTTTTTCTGTAGTACACACCAGTAGCGCTGACCCCAGCTCTGGGTAATAAGCACTCACATCCAGCCCAGCCAAGAATCCACGTGTAGCCATGGCCCTGCAGACTTGATCAGCAGGCACAGGCAGTCTGAACACTCGCTCATGGAACACCGGGCTATCAAATACCGGAACTATATGGAGCTCCTGATAAAGTTGCTTGGTTAATAACGACATATTGTGATGGCAGGCAGAGGCCACCCGCTGCAATCCATCTGCCCCAAGCAGGCTAAGGTAAATCGTTGCTGCCGTCATGGACAAGCCTTGATTGGTACAAATATTGGAGGTCGCTTTGGCTCGCCGGATGTGCTGTTCTCGCGCTTGCAAGGTCAGGGCAAAGCCCGGTTTACCTTCTCGGTCCACCGTGCGCCCTATTAAACGGCCAGGTAACTGACGTACCAGATCCAGGCGACATGCCACAAACCCAACGTAAGGACCTCCGCTGGACAACGGTATGCCGAAGACCTGTGCTTCACCCACGGTAATATCCACCCCGCGATCACCCCAGTCCCCTGGCGGGGTCAGTAGTGCCAGGGACATGGGATTAACCACGGCGATAACCAGCATGTCATGTTGATGGGCCCAGCGTGTCAAACCATCGACTTCTTCCAGCACCCCGAGAAAATTTGGTTGGGGAATAATCAGGGCGGCTGCATCGTTATGCAACGCCATGGTTTCACGGTCCACCTGGCCTTCTAGATTCAGGGGTAGTTCAACCAACTCCACACCCTGGTGCTGCACGATAGATTGAACGGTCTGGCGATACCAGGGATGAACACCGCGCGGCATCAATATTTTTCGCATTCCATGCCGCTTCTGTACCCGCAAGGCCATCAGCACCGCCTCTGCCAACCCTGAGGCACCGTCATAGACGGAGGCATTACAAACATCCATGCCCACCAGATTGGCCAGCATGCTCTGGAATTCATAGATAACCTGCAGGGTTCCCTGCGAGGCTTCAGCCTGGTAAGGGGTATAGGCCGTCATGAACTCACCACGTCCTGCTATTTCCCATACCGCTGCCGGTACATGATGATCGTAAGCCCCTCCTCCCAGAAAACAGCGGGCTCCGGCATCCTGCGCCGCACAGGCAGCCATATGGCGAGTAACCTGCATTTCATTCTGCCCTTCAGCCAGTTGCAAGGCATCCGCCAGCATATCAACAGGAATCTCATCAAATAACTGCTGCCGGGACTGCAGTTGCAAGGTCTCCAGCATGCGGCGTTCATCGGTAGGTGTATGGGGTATATAAGGCATATCACAAATCTCATTCAGTCAGGAGGCAGCCCGAAATTCCTATCAATGCTCTTCAGCTGCACATTGCTCACGGTACTCCTGGGCACTCAGCAACTCCTGCAACTCCGCCGTATCGCTCAGGCTGATCTTGTACAACCAGCCATCATGAAAGGCATTACGGTTAACCAGTTCCGGGCTGTCTGCCAGTTCTTCATTAATTGCCAGCACACGACCCGACACCGGGGCATAAATATCAGAAGCTGCTTTCACAGACTCCACCACGCCGGCCTCATCACCTGCATGCAGTTCATCTCCCACGTCCGGCAGTTCTACATAAACCAGATCGCCCATGGCTTCCTGTGCATGATCGGTAATACCAATCACGGCCACATCACCTTCCACCCGCACCCATTCATGCGTAGCTGTATAATACAAATCCTTAGGGGTATCGCTCATTTTTGGCCTCACTCGAGTCTTTAGCTAAGATAATTTAGAAACAGGCTTTTCCATGCCGCACAAAAGGAGGTTTGACGACCTCGGCCTGTACCCGGCGTCCTCGTATATCAATCTCTACCCTGGCAGGCAAAGGTAAGGGCAACCTGGCCAGAGCAATGGCGTGTTGCAGGGAAGGTGCAAAGGTCCCACTGGTAATTTCACCCTCGCTTCCATCCGGTAGTTTAACTTTCATATGTGCGCGCAGAACCCCACGATCGCGCAAGATCAGCCCCACCAAGGCCTCCTGCACACCACGCTCCTTCTCTGCCAGCAGTGCCTGCTTACCTATGAAGTCATGATCCCACCGCACCGTCCAAGCCATATTGGAGGTCAAGGGTGAATTATGCACCGTCATATCGCTGCCATAAAGATTCATACCTGCTTCAAGTCGCAAGGTATCTCGCGCCGCTAAACCACAGGGCGCCATACCCGCGGCTATGAGACGTGTAAAAAAGTCGCCCGCGAGTTGTGCAGGAAGCAGTATCTCGACGCCATCTTCGCCGGTATAGCCCGTACGTGCCATAAACCAGCCATCCATGTCGAAACCCTGGAAGGGCTGCAAAGCACGCAAACCTGCTTGCATCGCGGGGGTTAACAAAGGCTCCAGTTTATCTAATGCCAAGGGACCTTGTACGGCCAGCATGGCCAGATCGGTTCTTTCTGTCAGAACGATGTCATAGCCGGCGGCCTGCTGCTGCATCCATGCGATATCCTGATCATGGGTTGCACAGTTGACGATAACACGCCAGCAATCCGGCTGAGGTTCACAAGGTGCGTACACGATCAAATCGTCCAGTATGCCGCCCTGGTCATTCAACATAGCGCTGTATAAGGCCTGGCCAGGCCGTACTAAAGACCTTACATCATTAGCCAGCAGATATCTCAAATAGTCTTGAGCTTGCGCTCCACGGACTTCAAGGAAAGTCATGTGCGAGACATCAAAAACCCCGGCAGCCCGGCGTACGGCATGGTGCTCATCCAGCACCGAAGTATATTGCACAGGCATTTCCCAGCCAGAAAAATCTACCATACGGGCATGAAGCGACAGATGTTGACCATGCAGGGGAGTACGCTGGGTCATGCTAAGGCCTTGGGGAGCAGAAAATGAAGTGCATAGTTTAACCCAAAACCCCATCACAGCAGAAACCTATTCGCTAAGCCTAGGCGCTAAAGATGGCCCTTGTGCCTAGTTCGACAGAACACGGGGAAAATGGCTGACAGCCCATTCCCCCATGCTAAGTCTCTTTTTTCATCCGTTATTGACTGGTAGCTGCTGTATAGATATCAGTCGCACCTGTAAAACTCAACAAGGTATTCGCTCCGCTGCTCAGGATATTGGGTACCCCTGAAGTCGTCTGACTATAAAACTGTCTGGACACCTCTACGACGCCTGTTGGAGATCCTGAATTTACCGTAGTTCCTGTGACATGCGTACAGGCCAATGTGTTGTCTGCATCAATACCACGTGTAGACACATTGACACAGGCATTGTAGTCAACCCCACTGGTCGACGTTATAGGTGCTCTGGATATAGCAGCGGTCTGGCCTATCATGCCAACACTCAAAGCAAGGTCTTCAGCACACGATGACGCGGTACATGCTGCCAACTCCACGGGACGACCTGCTGCCGTGTATTGCACAAACTCGGCTGGAGCTCCCGTACCACCTGATGCATCCCCAGGATTTCCATCATTGGACAGGATGAGCGATGTATCCGTAGCCTGGTCTATATAACCTCGATGAAACTCATAACTACAACTCCACTGCCCTGATGTGTAACAGGAAGGTGCACCATTCCGTGTCCCGCTATAGCCCATATTGGCATATTCAAACAAGGTATGGGCATGTCCTGCTGTATTCAGGCCGCTCATCATCACGATCGTTCGATCCACCGCATTGCGCCCGGAACTTCCTCCTGTCGATTGGTCCTCAACATTCATGAAGTTAAAAACTCCTGCAGTTACATCAAGTTTAAGATAGAGCGTCACCGTGCTGGTACCCAAACTCATGGTCATACTCTTGGTAAAATTAGAACCACTGGTGACTTTAGCCACCGTTAATGAGGGAAGACTCATACCTGCCATCATCGCGGGCAAACCACACGTTGTATAAACAGGATCCGAGGTCGATAAAGGCATGGTAAGGGAAAGGGGGCCTGCGACAGGCAATCCATCCGTATCCATGCTGGTCACCAGATGAGAAAGCACACAGGTCACCATCGTTGCCAATTTCAGTCGACCAAATATCGTGGTTGACGCTTTGTTGCTATTGATGAAATTGGGATCCAGCGCCTCACCCATGTAATCTTTAACGGAGATGGTGGTGTTACCGTTATACAGGTTCAGAATACCTAGATCACCGCTGAGCAAGGCCCCACCCGATTCAGGGTCCCAGATTGACCCTAGACCCAAGACTGTCGATGCATAGGCTTTTTCACCCAACACATCAAACAACCTGTCCAGGGGATTCATAGACCTTAGGAAAGCTGTCAGGGGGGAGGCATTGACGACGTGCGGGGTACTGCCGCTGACTGTACTCTGAAATTGCGTCACGGCAGAGCTTAAGCCGCTCACGGTCGGGGTTGGAGTGACCGAGGATACCGTATTACTGCTGGAGCCCGAGCCACAAGCCGCCAACATTAATGTCAGCGCTGTAGCGATACTTATTTTGGAGCAAAACCCGGCTGAACACGCCCACTTCATGATGAATCTCCTGCAAAATTGAGTGCGAAATCCCTAGTCCGTATCGTTGCGATGACTCAAGTGTCTGGCTGACGATAGGTTCAGTGTAGACAGTCAGCATTACCTGCCTTAACCACTTATCGGAAAAACGAGGATATGGCCAGATCTGGCGGTTCAAGGAAAAAAGTGAATGACGATCAGCGCATAGCTTGACGCGCCAGCCATCCTTTTGCTTCCGATCATGCCATTGCTGACTGACAGAGGTCAGGAGAGTCTGAGCCAGTTTGCCCTTGCCATGTAGTGCCGTGATTTTCAGATGCTGTTGACCCGCATGAACGCATTTTTGTGCAATGCCCGATAAATACAAGGGACGACTCGTCATCGCCTCTAGTCGGGCATTTGGGTTACAAACAGCCCCCCCCCATAGATCATCGCTATCGTCATCCCTGGCAAAACAGAAGGGCTGAACGCTTTTTGGTACCCTGAAGGAAAAACTCGATCAACTGGAAGCACCCCACTTCAGCAGCCTGCAACTCGCTCTTGCTTAATTCCGGTTCTGGTACAATGAAATCCGTCCCCATCAGCATCTGGATGGCTGGACGCCATGGGATGCTTGGCAAGGTCATGACTCTTATCTATGCCTACCAAATCCGCGCTGTTTTTCTTAGCTTGGGAGGGGCTACTGACAGGGTATTACATCTATCGGTAGCCATTTCAAAATGATTGACTTCATCGTATCGGTCCATTGTCCGTACTTTGTCGTGGTCTGCAGAGCGTAAATGAAATAAACAGAGTCTGTCAGACCATATTCTCGAATCAACAGGCCATTGGTAGGCAGTGATGTCGCCCGCCACCACCGCTTCGGCATAGCACTGTGCGATACCTGCATAGTTTCGCTGCATAGCGGCGCCGTCAACAAGATTTACAGGCGTGACGGTCATTGAAAAAATTGATAAAACTGATCATAATGTTTTTAACAACACCCGCCACGCCACTCAACGATGCGCACCCAGGCGGGTTTCTTTTTTCAGGATCTCTCGTGAAATTCGTCAAGCCTCCGCTGAGCGTGGATGAGCAGGTGGTTCTGCTGCAAAGACGAGGTATGGCCTTCGATGATGCAGCCGCTGCACGCCACACTCTGCTGCACATTAACTATTATCGCTTGCGTGCATACTGGCTTCCGTTTGAGATCGAGGCAACCACAGATGGTGACCATACCTTCCGTCCAGGGACGTATTTCGAAGATGTGATTGCCAGCTATACCTTTGATCAGCGACTGAAACTCATTCTGATGGATGCCATTGAGCGTATTGAGATTTCCTTGCGCACGCGATGGACCCACGAGTTGGCGCTGCGCTACGGTAGCCATGCCTATCTGCAATCCAAGTTGTTCAGCGACATCGGTCAGTATGATCGATGTCTGCAAAGTCTACGGGACGAAGTAAAGCGCAGCCACGAAACCTTCATCAAGCACTATCGGGCGACTTACTGTGACCCCGAATTACCACCCATTTGGGCTGTATGCGAAGTGCTAACACTCGGACAACTTTCGCAGTGGCTGGGCAATTTAAAACGGCGTAGTGATCGGCAAGCCATTGCACAACCTTACGGCTTCGACGAAATTATTCTGTGTACATTCTCTCATCATCTGGCAACAGTCCGTAATCTTTGTGCGCACCATAGCCGTGTCTGGAACCGTAAGCTCACCATCCGAATGAAGTTACCTGCACGACCCGCTGAGGTGGCAGCCTGGTTCAACCCGATCCAGAGCCAAAAAATTTACAACACTCTACTCATGCTTTCTCTGATGCTGGATCGCATTTGCCCTGAATCCTGCTGGAAGCACCGACTGATGGAGTTGATGACCTCCATGCCGAGCAGCACAGCTGAGGCCATGGGGTTCCCTGAGAATTGGGAAGATTTACCGCTTTGGAGCATCGCGAAATCCCTGCGATAACAGCAGGTAAGTTCCCCTCCTTTGTTTGTCCTTAAAATCAACCCAGGGGTCACTTCGTGATGAATCTCCTGCAAAATTGAGTGCGAAATCCCTAGCCCGTATCGTTGTGATGACTCAAGTGTCTGGCTGACGACAGGTTCAGTGTAGACAGTCAGTGCATAGCTTGACGCGCCAGCCATCCCTTTAGCAAGGGCTGTTGATCGAGCAGCGATAAGCCCTTGCCCAACATTACGCGCCAGGCAGGTGATTGCCCCGCAAAGGCCCGTTGCAGCCAGGTCACGGCTAGTTGTGTTGCCTGATTATCTCCTTGCCTGCGCCTCTGATACCGCGCCAGTACGGAGGCGTGCCCTAAAGCCAGCCCCCTCTGTCGTGCACGCATCAGCTCTTCCACCAGGACTCGTACATCGGATAATCCCAAATTAAGGCCTTGCCCTGCCAACGGGTGGATGGTATGGGCTGTATCACCGACAAGAACCGCATGAGGTGCCACATAGGAAGTAGCATGCCTGGCCAAAAGCGGATACGTAGCCCTGCCCCCCAAACTGAGGATACCTCCCCGCTTCGAGGGAGCAACTGCCTGCAACCTGGCGATAAATATGTCCTCAGGCTCTTGTGACCAGTCCTCTGCCGTTTTGGTCGGCAATGACCATACCAGCGAGCAATAACCTAAACCCGGCGAAGCCAGAGGCAATAAGGCCAAAGGGTAACCCTGGTCAAAACGCTGCCAGGCGGTATGTGCATGTCCCTCAGCAAATTGCACTGTACTGACCAACGCTGACTGCCGGTAATCATGCTCGACAACGACCAAACCCAGTTGCTGTCGAATCCGGGATAAGGCTCCATCAGCAGCCACCAACAATGAGGTTTGCAAAACCTGACCTTGGTCTAAATAAACCTGACGCCTACCTCCGCCCAAACCCAGCGTCGTGACTGACGCCTGCAAGACCGGAACCCGCAAAGTTGTCAGTGCGCGTCGCAAACCTGCATTCAGAACCTTATTTTCAACCAGGCAACCCAGGTAAGGTTCACCCAGCTCACGAGCCTCAAATGCCAACGAGCTGCTGGCATCAGCATCCTCTACCTGCATGCGTGTATACAACTCATGGCGTAGGCTGCCCCAATCCATGGGCAAGCTGTTCAGCAGCTGCATAGAAGCTGGTGTTAAAGCAACCGTGCGCAGATCGTAGGTTAGCGAGACTTCAGCAGGCGCAGGTGTGGGCTCTACCAGCACCACATCAAAATCCTGATTGGCTAGCAAACCGGCCAGCGCCATGCCAGCGCTGCCACCTCCTACGACGACGATATTATTCATCACACCGCCCCCATGGTCAGGCGCGCCAGCATGGTTTTGCTGCCCGGCAAAAGATCAGCCAACATAAGACCCATAGCCCGCACATGGCTCAAGCCTTGGGTTTCAAGTCCAAAGAACCGGACTAAGCCCTCAGAAAACCCTGTGATGAGGGCCTGATCACGGCGACGACGCTGTTCATAGTCACGCAATACCGAGTACTCTCCCGGATCTCCGCCCGTTTGTACCTGGGTTGCTACGACATCAGCCAATACCTGGGCATCGCGCACACAAAGGTTAAAACCCTGACCTGCCACAGGATGCAAGAAATGAGCTGCATTACCTAGTATGACCCGCCCTGGCAAAACCTGATGTTGCGCCACAATACGTTGCAAAGGATAGGCCGCTGGAAGCGTGCGTGACAAAAAGCGCCCCTGTGCCGGGCCCATAAGCTCGGCTAACTGTTTTAAAAAAACGGATTCATGCATACGAAGTAAGGCTTGCGCCCGATCATGCCGGGCTGTCCAAATCAGGGCTCTGGATCCATCCACACGCGGCAGCATGGCCAAAATTTCGCCTTCAGCAAATCTTTCCCAGGCCGTATCATGCTGCGGCTGACTAGTCCGAACATTGCAGACCAGCGCCGTTTGACCATAGTCATATCGATCCGTGCCAATGTGCATGGCCTCGCGCAGCCGGGACTCCGCGCCATCAGCGGCGACCAGTAAACGAGTTTGCAACACTCCTCCATCACTCAAAAACAAGTCTGTTAGCGTTGCAGTTGTCTGTGTGTGCGTCACTGTAACCGGCGCTCTGAGCGTGATGGAAGGGCTAGCAGCCACGGCCTCATGCAGTACCTGGCCCAGACCTGAGTTTTCCATGACATAGCCGAAGGCATCTACACCTTCCTCGGCAGCATGCAAACGAAATCTACCTAGTCGCCCGCGTTCCGAGACCAGAATATGACGTATAGGTGCACTACAGACAGCAATTTTGGACCAGAGCTGAAGATCCTCAAAGGCCCGTGCTGTCGTACGCGAAAGCGCGGTAGAACGGCCATCAAAGCTCGGTTGAAATACTTGCCCAACCTTGTCTGCAGACACCGATTCAAGCACGACGATGTTCAAGGGCGTAGATCGAGCCAGCATCAATGCCAGGGTCATACCCACCATGCCACCACCCACGATAGCAATATCGCAATCGCTCATAACGTAGCTCGCATCAGCGCTTCAATATCAGCCACTTGTTTGGGTGCTGCCTGAGTCAACACCTCATACCCCTGACGGGTAACCAGTACATCATCTTCGATACGAATACCTATACCTCGCCAGCGCTCATCCACATCAGCATCTTCGGCGATATACAGCCCTGGTTCCACGGTCAACACCATGCCAGGCTCCAGCAATCGCCAGGATTCATCCACCTTGTAATCACCGACATCATGAACATCCATGCCTAACCAATGTCCCGTACGATGCATGTAATAGGGCTTGTAGGCTTCGGCTGCCAGCAAATCATCCAGAGACCCCTGCAACAGCCCCAGGTCCATGAGCCCTTGTGTTAATACTTTGAGGGCAGCTTGGTGCGGATCATTCCAATGCGCCTGGGGAGATACGCTGTCGATAGCTGCGGCCTGAGCTGCCAAGACAACCTCATAGAGGGCTTTCTGTTCTGCACTGTATCGGCCATTGACCGGAAAGGTACGTGTGATGTCCGCTGCATAGTGATCAAATTCAGCACCCGCATCAATCAAAACCAGATCACCGTCACGTAAGACATCGCGGTTGTCGACATAATGAAGTATGCAGCCATTGCGCCCCCCGCCAACAATGCTGTTATACGCGGGGGCCTGACATCCGGATCGCATAAATTCGTGCATAATCTCTGCCTCCAGCTCATATTCATAAAGTCCAGGCTTGCAGACCCGCATGGCACGCTCATGAGCCCGGACTGAGATAGCAGCCGCCTTACGCATGAGTTTTAATTCTTCAGTCGATTTAAATAAACGCAGGTCATGGAGCAGATGATCCAACATCAGGAACTCACCCGGTGCATGCACACCCGAACGAGACTTTGCCCGGACCCGATTCAACCAATCCATCATGCGGTGATCGAAAGCTGCCTTCAGACCCATGGCATAGTAGACCCGTTCCCGCCCAGCCAATAACTGCGGCATATGCTCATCAAGCTCTTCGATGCTAAAAGCCTGATCCGCCCCCAGATCGCGCACGGCCCCCTCTTGTCCGGCCCGATATCCGTTCCAAGTTTCCATCATCCGGTCACGAGGCCGGCAGAACAGTACATACTCACCCTCGGGACGGCCTGGTATTAAACAGATGACTGCTTCTGGCTCAGCAAATCCACTGACATAATAAAAATCGCTGTCCTGGCGATAGCGATAATCACTGTCACGATTACGCACATGCTGTTCTGCTGCCGGTAAAATTGCCACAGCACCCTCGCCCATCATATTCATCAGAGCTTTGCGTCGTTGCGTAAATTCCTGTGCGGGCAGGCGAGACTTCATGAAACCTCTCCTGTTTCATGACGCTCTTCATTCGGCTGGAACTCAGTAAACATCATCACCGTGGCCATACGCAGATACTCGACCAATTCCATGAGCTCATGCTCTTCTTCCTCGGATAATGCCTCGGTATCTACATTTGAAATTTGTACCATATCAGCCAAAGCATCGCGCACATCTTGACTGAGTGATTTCTCATCAACACGGCGTAAGGCGGTACCTATGCCAAGGAGAAAACCACTACACCAAGATGCCATGGATAGAACACGCTCAGAAAGTACCACCTCGTCATCAGGCATCATCAGCGTAAACGTCATATCAGGATCAGCCAGCTGCTGCTGAATTTGCCTGCTAAACATAAAGACTATCGATTCCAACTCATCACTGATCACATCGATCAGTTCCAGGTGAGCTTCAAGAAGTTTACCCAGGGCCGCCTTGGTTAGACGCGCTCCTCCCGCGACCAACCCTGACAACATGCCATGCAGCTCACTGGGAGAACAAAGACTTCGCTCAAGCTCCAGCTTTTGCGCCAGTTCATCATAATTGGGGATCTGTGAAGGTGGATGGTGCATCTGTGCTTCCTGCCAATTGACCGGTGGGTGACTGTGCCCTAATATTAAGCTCAATTTTGCGCCACGGCGACACCTTCATGAACTCTAGTGTGCATGACCCTCTTTCCGCCCTGGAACAGCGTCTTGAAAAAATGATACAGGTCCTCGCTCAGTTGGACGCGGAAAACAGGCAACTAAGGCAACGCGATACTGAACAACGTCATGAAATTGATGACCTCAAGCACAAGAATGAACTCGCCAAAGCTCGTGTAGAAGCCATTATTTTGCGCCTACGCGCCCTCGAACAACAACAGGAACCCTGAGCATGAGTGATACCAGCACGCTTGAGGTCTTTATTCTCGATAAATCCTATCGTATCAGCTGCACGCTTGAAGATCAGCCCATTTTGCGCGCTTCAGCAGCCTACCTAGACAAGAAGATGCGCGAAGTGCGTGGCCAGGGCAGAATCCTCGGTCTGGAACGCATTGCCGTCATTGTGGCTCTCAATTTGAGCCGTGAACTTTTAACCCTGCAAGAAGAACAGCCTGGCTCGGTTACACCCCAGGCTCTGGAGCGTTTGCTGGCACGTATGGATCAAGCACTGTCCGCCGTACGTCATGTCCCTATGGCTTGAATGGCAAACTGCGATATACTGCAAGTGTTCCCTGGGATGTGCGCCAACCGGTCGCGTCCCCTGAGCCGATGTTTTTTACGCAAGGGAAGTCTTCGTCATGGTGGTGTGCATGTCCGTTTTTCGGAAAGCCTAATACCATGCAAGGTTTCCCACCTTGAACCCCTGGGTTCAAGGGTCAAGATCGGTAGCGGCATCCTGGAGAACGTCCATGCTATCTCGCGCTGAACTGCGAGCTCAGCTTCGTGCCCGTCGGCGAGCACACAGCCAGGCAGATCAAAAGCAGGCAAGTCGATATATTTTCACCTGGTTTGAAAAATACTTAAGTCGCCCATTACATATAGCTTGTTATTGGCCCTTTGATGGTGAAGTTGATGTGCGCAGCCTTGCTCAGTCCTCGCACAGCAAAATCCTTTACCTGCCCTGCCTCAATCCGTATCGTTCCGGGCATTTATACTTCAAGGCTTGGTCTGCGAAACAACGCACTCACCTTAACCACTTTGGCATTCCTGAGCCCTACCGTGGTTGCCCACGGCAGGCTTGGCGCATGGATATAATCTTGCTTCCGTTGGTTGGATTTGATGCCATGGGGAACCGACTGGGCATGGGGGGAGGATATTACGATCGCAGCTTGGCTGATTTGGTACACCGGCCCAAACGTCCTTGGCTAATAGGGGTGGCTCATGACGACCAGGAAATCGACACACTGCCGGCAGAGCCTTGGGACTGGCCACTTGATGCCGTCATCACCGGCAGCCGATGGTTGCGCATACGCACGCACAAATTCTAAACCACCAACTCAGCCCGCAACTGTGCTAAAACCGGTGCGGTATCAGGACGCTGGTGTCGCCAAAGAAAGAAAGCCTCTGCTGCCTGCTCTACCAGCATACCTAGGCCATCATGAACTTCTGCAGCCCCTGCCTGCAGAGCCCAATGCATAAAAATCGTGGGTTGCGCCCCATACATCATGTCGTAAGCATAACCACCTTGCGTCAGAATATGCTCAGGCAAGGGAGGCAACTCTCCAGAGAGGCTGGCAGACGTCGCATTGATAATGACAGGATAAGAACCCGACAAATCGCCGTAGGCAGCTGAACGTACTTTGCCCAAGTCGCTAAAAGCATGGGCCAGCAAAGCTGCTCGTCCTGCATCGCGATTGACCACGGTTACTTCAGCCGGGCCAGCTTCCAACAAAGGCGCCAGGACTCCTCGGGCTGCTCCACCGGCTCCCAACAATAAAATACGGCGCCCCTGCAGAGGAAACGACAGGCGCTTTAGATCACGCAACAACCCTACCCCATCCGTATTGTCACCATAATACAGGTTGTTTTTACCCAATAATAAGGTATTAACAGCTTCAGCGCGCAGGGCACGCTGGCTGTGCACCTCCGCCAATTGAAAAGCCTCCTGCTTGAAGGGTACAGTAATATTGACACCTCGCCCTCCCGCCAGGAAGAAGTGACGTACCGTATCCGTAAAGCTCCCCAATTCAACATGAATGGAGCGATACTCCATATCAATTCCCAGCTGTTGGGCAAAAAGCTGATGTATACGAGGTGAACGGCTGTGCTTGACCGGATTACCCAGAACAGCATATCGATCCATTATATCCAGCTCCGGGGTTGCAGGTAGTACGAAGTTAGTTGCTCTTCACGACTGCCTGGCTCCGGCTGCCATTGATATCGCCAGTGTACTTCCCGAGGTAGTGACATCAAGATGGCTTCCGTACGACCTCCAGACTGCAAGCCAAAAAGGGTACCCCGGTCATAGACCAGATTAAACTCTACATAGCGACCACGTCGATAAAGCTGAAAATTGCGCTCATGCTCGCCATAGGGAAGTTGGCGACGTTTCTGCAGGATGGGCAAATAAGCCGGCAAGAAGGCTTCACCTACGGCCCGCCACACAGCCAGGCAGTGCTCCCACCCCCCGCTATTAAAATCGTCAAAAAATAGGCCACCTATGCCTCGCTGTTCTTGCCTGTGCTTGAGGTAAAAATAGCGATCACAGCCCTCTTTCCACTGGGCATAAAGTTCACCAGGAAAAACTGCCAGAGCATCCCGAGCTACGCGATGCCAATGCTGACAATCTTCATCAAATCCGTAGTAAGGTGTCAGATCAAAACCACCCCCAAACCACCAAACCGGAGCAGCATCAGGATGCTCTGCCACAAAAAATCGTACATTCATATGTGCCGTGGGTACATAGGGATTGCGCGGATGTATCACCAGAGATACGCCCATGGCCCGCCAGCTTCGTCCTGCCAGTTCAGGCCGGTGAGCCGAAGCAGATGCTGGCAGACTAGCCCCTGAGACTTCAGAGAAATTAATGCCGCCTTTTTCAATGACGACACCATCTTCCAACACGCGACTTCGCCCCCCTCCCCCCTCCGAACGCTGCCAACTATCCTCAGAGAAGCTACCACCATCTTCGCAGGCCAAGGCATCGACAATACGGTCCTGCAGATCCAGCAACCAGCTTCGTAAGGGATTAAGATCGGTTTCGTTCATAAAGACTATTACCTGGGGCTAAAGTTCAGTAACGAATCTGGCGACCTGTTGTTAAATCCAAAATGGGTGTTGCGCCCTTCAAATCTCCGAGTTGGCCCGGCAGACAAGCGTCAATATCTCGCCCTAAATGAATACGAACTTCATGCAAAGAACGCGCAGCAGGCCGCCCCGAGTGATTGGCACTGGTGGATACCAAGGGGCCTCCCCAAGCACGGCTGAGTGCAATCACGCCAGGATGGGAGCTCACCCGAAAGGCTTGCGTCTCATGCTGTCCACGGATCCACCTGGGTACACGGGCACTGGCTGGCAATACTACCGTAAAAGCTCCCGGCCAAAGGCTAGCCAGCCGTAAGCTCTGTTCCTGGGTAAGCTCATTATGCCAACCTTGCAGTTGCTGCGTATCGGCAGCTACTAGTATCAATCCTTTGGTCCAGGAGCGTCGTTTGACTTGCAGCAACCTCTCCACAGCATCTGCATTGTCTGGATCACAACCTAGCCCCCAGACTCCTTCCGTTGGATAGGCAATAATACCCCCGGAGCGCAGACAATTTATGCACAGCCTTAACCTAACCTCACTGATCATCTTGTTTAAAAGTCACCGCTAAGTGGAGGCTTAGTATCATCACCCACCTGTACAGATCGTTCTGCTTTAAGTACTAGCGCATAACTAACCGTGGGAAAGGTGCGAAATACCATGGACACCCCTTCGAACTCATCCGGCAACCT
Organism: Pseudomonadota bacterium; assembly: GCA_021804355.1. Lineage (GTDB taxonomy): Bacteria > Pseudomonadota > Gammaproteobacteria > Pseudomonadales > Moraxellaceae > JABEVH01. The sequence continues at coordinate 17,408 of JAJZHP010000039.1, forward strand.
GACCAACTCAGTAGTACGGCGATCCTCTACCACACTGCCATGACGATATAGGGAGAATACATAGCCCTGTTTGACCCCATCTCGTTCACCGCGGTTAACCACGATGACACTATACTTGCCTCCATTATCCACACCACCCAGAACGCGCAGTACGCGTCCTGGCTTAACCTTATCGGAGCTCACGGGATTAAAGACGGCTGTCACCACGCGTTGCTGTACTGGCAACATACGGTCATCGATGCGCAGATCCTGTGCCATACGCCTGACCTGAACACGCGCGATATCATTTTTCTGAGACTTGACCACGACATCACAGACATAGTCAGCTTCATACCCTAGCAACTCATTGGTATCCGGATCAATATAACTGCCGCCAGCGCGGTACATAGAGTAACTCGTATCTGGTTTGGCATGCCCACGCACAAAGACATCATCACCGGTTCCAGCCAATAATCTGTTTTCTGGCCCCGCCAATACATAGGGCGCTGACTTCAGAGCCTCCGAAGACACGACCCGACTATTATTCATGTATGGCAAGATCAAACTTAAGGGTATCGTAGGGATAACCGTGGTTGAAGCCAGTTCCGTCATCTTAGGCTCAAGCCGAATGGTATTACCATATCCCGCCACGGGGGTCGATGCACTGGCCACCTGCATGTTCTGCTCCACAACCTTGCAACCACCTCCCGGATCTACGGCCAGCAACTTATGTCCTTGTATCTGACACAGGAGAATTACATTGCCAGGATAGATCAGATGGGGGTTATTGATTTGTGGATTGGCCTGCCAAACAGCTGGCCACGACCAGGGATCCTTGAGAAAACGAGCTGAAATATCCCAGAGAGTATCTCCCTTGACCACGGTGTAATGATCAGGCGCCTGGTCTTTGACTTCTTCGTCAGGGGTCAACGCAACCGCGCTCAGGCTTAGAGCCAACAAGGCAGGAAGTGCCATCGTCATTTTCATCAAGGTATCCTTTCTCAGGCCAGCCGACAGCCAGCAGTGCCATAAATAAGGTATATTTACAGTAACTTCATCATCTTAGCAAACAATCATCATCATGCACATGAGCCTAGAGTGATGGCCTGCATAATATTTTGCCTTTATAATATCCCTGAAACATCTCCCGGCACAGGCGAGGACCATGGCCTTACTTCCTATTCTAGAATATCCTGACCCCAGATTGCGGCAAAAAGCGCACCCTGTTGTTCATATCGATCAAAGGATTAGACAGCTTGCGCAGGATATGCTTGAAACTATGTATGATGCGCCAGGTATAGGATTGGCAGCTATTCAGGTGAATGAGCCCCTGCGTATGCTGGTGTTAGATATTTCAGAAGACAAGGACCAGCCACAGGTTTTCATTAACCCTGTGCTTTCTGCCCTGGGTGATGAGCGCAGTTCCTATGATGAAGGATGTTTGTCTGTTCCTGGTTTCTATGAACCGGTGGAGCGACCAGCGCGTATTCGGGTAGAAGCGCAAAATGAGCATGGAGTTTCGTTTATCGTTGAAGCCGATGGCTTGCTAGCAACCTGTCTGCAACATGAAGTTGATCACCTCGAAGGTAAACTGTTTGTTGATTACCTTTCCTCCTTAAAACGCGAGCGCATTCGTAAAAAGCTGCAAAAGCAGCACAAACTTCAGGATTGACTTTGAATCGACAACGTATAGTTTTTGCGGGTACGCCAGAGTTTGCTGCCGTAGCACTACGTGCCTTGCTGCAAGCGGGTCATCAGGTAGTCGCCGTCTACTGTCAACCTGACCGACCTGCAGGCCGAGGACGTCATTTGCAACCTGGACCTGTCAAACAACTGGCCTTGCACTATGACCTGCCTGTTTGCCAGCCTGTTTCTCTGCGCACACCTGAAGCGCTCGCTGAGTTGGCGGCGTGGAAACCCGATCTTATGATCGTTGCCGCGTACGGCCTGCTTCTGCCTCCAACCGTGCTTGATGTGCCCGTTCATGGATGTCTCAATATTCACGCCTCACTGCTACCCCGCTGGCGTGGTGCCGCTCCCATACAACGAGCCCTATTGGCTGGCGATCAAACTACGGGCATTTGCATCATGCAGATGGATGCTGGCCTGGATACTGGCCATGTGATTCATACCCTGTCATGTCCGATCCATAATGACGACACCTCGGCTGTACTGCATGATCGGCTTGCCCAGCTGGGAGCTGAGGCACTTTTGCAGGTACTCGATGCTGCTACGATGTGGACCAGCCAGCCACAATCCGGTGAAGGCATAACATATGCTCATAAACTTACCAAGGAAGAGGCCCTGATTGATTGGTCTGAATCTGCCCAGCAAATTGACCGCAGACTACGTGCCTACCAGCCCTGGCCCGTTGCGCAAACCTTGCTTGGCCATGAGGTGCTGCGCTTGCATGCAGGTTCATGGCGGATGGAAGCTACCCAGGCAGTTCCTGGTACACTACTCAAACTTAGTCGCGACGGCTGGCATGTTGCCACCGGTGAGGGCATCATGATCATTAGTCGAGTACAGCGACCAGGAGGCAAGGTCATGGATAGCAGTGAACTTGCCCGTGCACGTCCAGATATCCAGCCAGGGCTTCGACTGGGAGCTCTCGTATGAGTTTATCGGTGAGAGCATTAGCAGCGGCAGCTTTGGCTGACATGCTGCATGACAAGTCCCCCATGTCTTTGCAACAGACCTTACCACCTATTATGCAAGCCTGCTTACCTCGGGACCGCGCCTTGCTGATGGAACTGGTTCATGGTACAGCACGGCAAGGTCTTTATCTGCAGGCCATCCTAAAGCCCATGTTGCAAAAGCCTGCCACCGATATGCGGCTGCAAGCCTTGCTTATGCTGGGTCTGTATCAGTTGATGTTCACACGCATTCCTGCCCATGCGGCTTTACAAGAGACGGTAGGAGCTGCCCGTGATTTGGACATGCCTGGGCTCACTGGACTGATCAATGCCGTACTTCGCCGGTTCCAGCGTGAGTCGGATATCTTAGTGGCTGCAGCACAATCTGAGATACATGCTCATCCGCGCTGGCTAGTTGATACGCTGCGGCGCGACTGGCCCCTACAAGCCGAATCCATCATGATGGCCAATAATCAGATCCCTGACCTTACATTGCGTGTCAATCTTCGCCATGTGTCCAGGGATACCTACCTGGACATGATGCTTACGCAGGGACTGGCTGCACGTGCCCTGGATACGCCCCAGGGCATTGCTCTGGATGAAGGACTGGATCTAGCAAAACTACCGCATTTTGCCGAAGGCTGGGTCAGTATTCAGGATGCTCATGCGCAGCGTGCTGCCTATGAGTTGCGCCTGCAGCCTGGTCAACGCGTGCTAGATGCCTGTGCTGC
>JAJZHP010000040.1 GCA_021804355.1 Pseudomonadota bacterium
GCTTGACCCCCTCTTGGCGCAATGCTGGTATCGCCTAAGAAGGGGAATGCGCGGACAGGTGTTCATCCCTTGCACCCACCGAAAAATTAAATATACAACTGTATACATATTTGGAAACAATGAGACCCTGCATTGAATTCAAGTTGTCATAATTTCTGCGTTAGACTACGCTCCGCCGATGCTTGGAACGTGAATCATGGATATGAGTGTAACTAGACAGCAGTCCTACCGCTATGAAGAGCTGCTGCAATGCGCTCGTGGGGAGTTATTTGGCCCTACCAATGCGCGCCTTCCGCTACCCCCTATGCTGATGATGGACAGAATCACCCTGATCACCGATCAAGGTGGCCAGTTTGAAAAAGGCGAGATCAAAGCTGAACTGGATATCAAACCTGAACTTTGGTTCTTTGGTTGCCATTTTGAATCAGATCCGGTCATGCCTGGCTGCTTGGGCCTGGATGCCATGTGGCAACTGCTGGGTTTCTACTTAGGTTGGCGTGGCAATCCCGGGCGCGGACGCGCCTTGGGCTGTGGCGAAGTCAAATTTACCGGACAGGTATTACCTCAGGCCCAAAAGGTGAGTTATCACCTGCAGATCAAACGCGTTATCGAACGCAAACTGATCATGGGCATTGCTGATGCGTCTATGCAGGTTGATGGCCGTGAAATCTATACCGCCCAGGACCTGCGCGTAGGCCTTTTCACCCGAACAGACAATTTTTAAGCCTGGTTGATCCAACCTAAGGCTGCAAACTCAGGACTTTGGCATGAAACGTGTGGTTATAACCGGTTTGGGGATAGTGTCCTGCTTGGGTAATGATCAGGACAGCGTGGTGCGTTCCTTGCGCGAACAGCGTAGCGGATTAACCTTTAATCCTGTCTATGCCGAAATGGGGTTTCGCAGCCATGTGAGCGGCCGTCCTACCATCGATATTCAGGAACACTTGGATCGTAAAGCGCTGCGCTTTATGGGTGATGCAGCGGCTTACGCCGCCATTGCTTTGCGTGATGCCATTGCCGATGCCCGACTTACGCCCGAACAGGTATCCCATGACCGTACCGGCTTAATCGCAGGTTCCGGCGGCGCTTCCAGCCTTAACCATACGGAAGCGACCGACCTAGCGCGCAGCAAGGGGGTCAAACGCATAGGCCCCTATATGGTTCCGCGCACCATGAGTAGCACGGTATCCGCCTGTTTAGCCACCAGTATGCATATCCGGGGCATCAACTACTCGATAGCGTCTGCCTGTGCCACCAGCGCGCATTGTATCGGCAATGCTATGGAGCTGATACAGATGGGCAAACAGGACATCATCTTTGCCGGTGGCGGTGAGGAGGAGTCCTGGGCCATGTCATGTCAATTCGACGCCATGGGCGCGCTCTCCAGTAAATTTAATGACCAGCCACAGCGCGCCTCGCGCGCTTACGATGCCTCACGCGATGGCTTTGTCATTGCCGGTGGCGGCGGCATGGTGGTGGTTGAAGAATATGAACATGCCCTGCGTCGAGGCGCCACGATATACGCTGAACTGATCGGCTATGGCGCCACTTCTGATGGCCATGACATGGTGGCGCCCAGCGGTGAAGGAGCTGCACGATGCATGCGTCTGGCCATGGCTAATGTAGATACAGCGGTGGATTATCTCAATGCTCATGGTACCAGCACCGTGGTAGGTGATGTCGCTGAACTCGGAGCCATACGTCAGGTTTTTGGGGGAAAATCACCCTGGATCAGTTCTACCAAATCACTTTCCGGCCATTCGCTAGGGGCTGCCGGGGCACAGGAAGCCATCTACTGCCTGCTGATGATGAAACATGGATTTATGGCAGGATCAGCTCATATTGATCAACTAGATGCCGCCGCCGAAGGATTGCCCATCCTCCTTGCCACCCGTGACGACCTTAAACCACAGACGGTCATGTCCAACAGCTTTGGTTTCGGTGGCACCAACGCCAGTCTGGTCATGCGCGCTCTAAAATAACCGTCGCCATGACGTAATCTTGCTCATCGGACAAACTGACCCAGGAGCTCCAACCTTGCTGGGTCATACGTTCGGCTGGCCGGCCGAACCATAGCAAGAGAGGACGCCCCAGGTCATCATGGCTTAAGCCTATATCTGACCAGTGCAGACCTTCACGAAACCCCGTCCCCAAGGCTTTGCTAGCCGCTTCTTTGACCGCGAAGCGACGCGCCAAAAAACGCTCCGGATGTTTATGGGCTGACCACTCGGCAAATTCTGCTTGCGTCAGAATACGGCGCGCAAAACGCTGCGGAAAACGCCCCTGCACCCGCCCAATCCGTGAAATCTGCACCAGATCCGTCCCCAGGCCTACGATCATGAGGGCTGCGCCTCACGCATCAATTGCTTCATATACGCTACCGCTTCACCCAACCCTGTGAATAATGCTCGCGCCATGATGGCATGACCTATATTTAACTCATGCAAGCCCTGCAAAGCGGCTATGGGCTCAACATTATGGTAATGCAGACCATGTCCGGCATTGACGATCATACGACCATCGATATGGTCGATGGCTGAACGCAAGCGCTTTAACTGAGCTGTCTCGGGATGTTTGGCATAAGCCCCCGTGTGCAACTCAACCGCGGTTGCTCCCGTACGCAAGGCTGCATCCAGCTGATGCTGTTCAGGATCGACAAAAAGAGAAACCTCGATACCTGAACCGCGGAGACGTTCGCAAGCAGCTCGAATGCCGGCGATATCTGCCGCCACATCAAGACCGCCTTCCGTCGTGAGTTCTTCGCGCTTCTCAGGCACCAGGCAAACAAAGTCTGGCCGTATTTCCAGGGCAAACTCTAACATCCAGGGTGTCAATGCCATTTCCAGATTCATGCGGGTTGCCAGCAAAGGCCGCATCCGACGTACATCATGATCCTGAATATGGCGGCGATCTTCACGCAAATGCAGGGTTATGCCATCCGCCCCGGACTGCTCCGCTAATAAAGCAGCATGCACAGGATCAGGATAAGCCTCACCACGAGCCTGACGCAGGGTGGCAATATGGTCGATATTAACGCCCAACAGCAATCGATGATGCATTTCAAACCCCCTAATCCTCTACTCGATCGTACCCTTCATAGCGCCGCCTGCAGCAAACAGTTCACGGCTACGCAAGGGTCGCCCTTTCAATTGAACATGTAACCATTGACGAAATATATGTTTGGCTCCCAACCTTACCTCAGGGTCACGATAATCAGCCTTATCCATAGCTAGCAAGTGGGCGCCTAAGTACCCTGAAGGAGCTCGCCGAAAACCTCGCTCAGGATCCAGCGCATAGCTGACTTCAGGATCCAGAGGATCACCATGCTCCACCTCTACAGCAAACAGGTGATCAAATCCACACATCTCCACCATACAGCGCTCGTAGCGCCGTAACGCGGTTTCCATGATGTCCACCTCCTTCGAGGTCACATCAAGCAAAGCCTGCTGGTATTCAAGAAAAAGCGCCGGCACAGGCCAGTCTCGTGGTAATAGCCTACAGGCCAGCTCATTGAGATAAAAGCCAAGATAAAGTTGACGCCCCTGCAGCACCACGGCCTCGCCACAACGTTCGGCCTGGATCAGGGTTTTTAGGTCATGACGACCTGAGTAAGTAACCTGCAAGGGGGTAAATAACTGCACATCCCAGCGCCCTCGCCTCCTCTTTACCCCTCGGGCCACCACCACTACCCTGCCCTCGGCTACGGTCAACAGATCCAGTAAAGCGCTGGTCTCAGCGTAAGGGCGCTGGTGCAGGACAAAGGCCAGATCAGGCATCAGCGCCCCAGATCATCACCGTAGCCTAAGCTGCGTAGGGCTCGTTCATCATCAGACCAGCCACCTTTGACCTTGACCCACAAACTCAACATAATTTTTCGATCAAACAGCTTCTCCATGTCCAAACGCGCCTCCGTGCCTATACGTTTGAGTCTCTGCCCACCTTCACCGATCACGATAGCTTTCTGGCCATCTTTCTCCACCAGAATAAGTGCGCCTATGCGCATGAGGCGACCTTCCTCAACAAACTGCTCAATTTCCACCGTGAGTTCATAGGGAACTTCATCGCCGAGTTGGCGCATGACTTTCTCCCGCACCATTTCAGCCGCTAAAAATCGGTGTGAACGGTCCGTTAACTGATCCTGTTCATAGACCGGTGGTGCCAGCGGCAACAAGGGTGGAATGAGTTCCATCAAGCGATCAAGATTATGTCCCTGCAAGGCAGAGACGGGTATCACCGCTTGAAAAGCATGCCGGGAGGATAACTCATTGAGCAGCGGCAATAGCTGAGCCTTATCCTCCAGCGTATCGATCTTATTGATCACCAGCATGACAGGCACTTGTACACCCTTGATTTTTTCAAGGATCCAATCTTCTTCATCCGTCCAGCGTCGTGCATCCACGACCCATAAAACCATATCAACATCACGCAAGCTACTGCTTGCCGAGCGATTCATGACACGGTTAATGGCTTTTTTTTGCTCCCGGTGCATACCCGGGGTATCGACAAACAAGACCTGATAATGCTCGGCACTCTGTATGCCCAGAATGCGATGACGAGTAGTCTGAGGCTTGCGTGAGGTGATGGATAATTTTTGGCCTAACAAATGATTGAGCAAGGTGGACTTACCGACGTTAGGCCGCCCCACTATGGCCACGTGTCCGCAGCGGTGATCGGCAGGAACCTGGCGTTCCCCCTGAAAAAAACTGGAGATGGTATCTTCGCTCATGCCTGACTCACTTTGATTTGTTGCAAGGCTGCTTCAGCAGCCACCTGTTCCGCACGACGCCTGCTATGCCCTTGCCCCTGTACAGGCTCCGGCAATACTACAACATGGCACTGAACGATAAATGTCTGTTCATGTGATTGGCCATCCACCGCATGCAATTGATAAACCGGCAGATCCAGATGCCTGGCTTGCAGCCATTCCTGTAAACAGGTCTTGGCATCCTTGCGCACATGATCCGGCTGCAGGGTAGACAGCTGCGGTGCAAACCAGTTCAAGACACAATTTCTGCACACGGCCAGGTCATCGCTATCCAGATACACAGCAGCCAGCACTGCCTCCAGAGCGTCAGCCAGCAAGGAATCTCGACGGAAGCCACCGCTGCGAATTTCCCCTTGACCCAAATGCAGTTCAGCACCTAGTTCCAGACGGCGAGCCACCTCAGCCAGCGTTTCTTCTTTAACCAGGCTGGCTCGCAGTCGGGTCAAGCTACCTTCCTGCGCTTGCGGAAATCGTCCGTACAGGTATTCAGCAATCACCATACTCAGAATGGAGTCACCGAGAAACTCCAGGCGTTCATTGTTATGACGTCCGCTGGCACTGCGGTGCGTCAACGCCTGCCTTAGCGTCTCCATCTGACGAAAGCTATAGCCGAGCCGCTCCTGTAGTCTGACCTCAGCCTCACGAATGTTGGGTTGCACCCTGGCTCTCGAACGTACGGTTAAAATGTATCACCACATCCATATTACCGACCAGGTTTTTACGGACTTCATAGTTCACGGCAATATGGTAACCCTGATCATCATGGGTACAGACAAAATCTGAGGCAGGCAAGGTGATATTATTGATCGAAAATCGCATGTTCAGATCTGTGCCCATCTGATCGCTGCTTTTATCCTGATGCGACAAATCATGCACCAGTTCCGCAACCACCTTATCCGCCATATAGTTGTCATAATACACAGGACCGACCACGACCACCACTTTCAGCAGCAGCGATAACAGCATGATCATACTCATGACGGCGCCAACAGATGCGCCCCGTTGTCTAGTTCTGAGGTGCGATATATACATCGTCTTTATCCAAATGTTGTTGATGATTCAACATAGCATCGCGCGACCATGTCGGCAAATGCAGCCCCTCATCTTTATGCATCCAGATCAGAACCGCCTTGCCCACGATAAAATGATCATCAAGAAAACCCCAGAAACGGCTGTCACGTGAATTATCTCGGTTATCACCCATCATAAAATAATGCCCGGCAGGAACCTTGGCTTCCCAATGATGACCAGCAATAAACCTGCCTACCTCGACACGGATGATATGATGAACACCGGTCAGATTCTCATCGTAATACTGCTCCCAGGGATCGATGTCCGGATTTTGCAGTAATAACCGGCGATCCAGGCGCTGTCCATTGATAAAAAGTTCGCCTTCGTTATAAACGATATCATCACCGGGCAAACCCACCACCCGCTTGATAAAATCAATATGGGGGTTCTCTGGATAGCGAAACACCATGATATCCCCTCGCTGTGGCCGCCCCAAGGGTAACCAGAGACTACCGTTCAACGGGTTACGCAATCCATAGGCGAATTTGTTGACCACGATATAGTCACCTATCTGCAAGGTTGGCAGCATGGATCCCGAAGGAATGGTAAAGGGTTCAGCAATAAATGACCTAAAGACCAACACCAGAGCCAGTACCGGAAAGAAAGAATGACCGTATTCCACCAAGGCAGGCTCTGCTAACAGGTTGGCTTGCAGATCCTGATCACCTAGCCTCGCAGCGATATCAGCCGCCGTTTGTTGGCGAACTCTGCGCAACAAAACAATATCAAGCCCCCATAACACGCCCGAAAATGCCGTAGCCACGACCAAAAATAGCGTAAAGTCGACATCCAAATGCAAGAAGAACACCAACACTATCGCCACTACCAAACTTCCGGTGCTGATTTGGCGGATGCGCTGCAGCCAGAGCGGCTCCACCAAACTAGCACGAACTTCTTCAGAAGAGCGTAGTCCCTGCTGCACGCGATTCCTGATTTCCTGCCACTGCCGCGGCAGCAGCACAAACGTCTGTACCGTCCAAATCAGTGTGCTGATGGCAAACAGGACCATCAACACCATCACCAGTTGCACCATCTGCGGATTCATCAATCTGCACCCCTATCGTTTATTTATCGACTTTAAGAATGGCTAAAAACGCATCTTGCGGGATTTCCACACGACCGACCTGTTTCATGCGCTTTTTACCTTCTTTTTGCTTGTCCAGGAGTTTACGCTTACGGCTGACATCACCACCGTAGCACTTGGCCAACACATCCTTACGCAAGGCCTTCACCGTTTGACGCGCAATGACCTGATTACCAATAGCTGCCTGTATCGCCACATCAAACATCTGACGAGGGATCAGTTCCTTCATTTTTTCGGTCAGTGCTAAACCACGATGCCTGGCATGATCGGCGTGACATATGACAGATAATGCATCAACGCGGTCTCCATTGATAAGAATGTCAACGCGCACCAGACGGGTTGCCTGAAAACGCTGAAACGCATAATCCAGGGATGCATAACCGCGCGACACCGATTTTAGGCGATCAAAAAAATCAAGAACGACTTCTGCCAGCGGAATGTCATAAGTCAAAGCGACCTGCTTGGCATGAAACATCATGCTTTTTTGTTCCCCCCGCCGCTCCTGACACAGGGTAATCACGTCACCCAAATACTCAGGAGGGACCAGAATATGACATTCAGCGATCGGCTCACGAAACTCCTCAATCTGAGCGAGATCAGGCAGACGGGAAGGATTGTCGACATAAACCAGATCGCCCTTGCGGGTCTTGATTTCATAAATCACGGTTGGTGCCGTGGTCAGCAGATCGAGATTGTATTCGCGTTCTAAACGCTCCTGAACAATCTCCATGTGCAACATGCCGAGAAAACCACAACGGAACCCGAACCCCAGCGCATCCGAAGACTCTGGCTCATAAAACAGCGCTGAGTCATTAAGGGTCAGCTTGGCCAAAGCTTCCCGGAAGGGTTCATAATCCTCCGAAGTGATCGGAAAAAGACCGGCATAGACCTGGGGTTTAACCTTCTTAAAACCTGGCAGGGCTGGCGTATCCGCCTGCATGGTCAGGGTATCCCCCACCGGCGCACCGAAAATATTTTTAATACCGGCAATCAGAAATCCCACTTCACCCGCATGCAGCGCAACAGTTTCCGTATGCTTGGGACTGAACACACCGACACTGGTCACGATATGCGACTGACCTGAACTGTTGACCAGAATCTTATCGCCTTTGCGAACTTTGCCATGTTTCACCCGCACCAGCGATACCACACCCAGATAATTATCAAACCACGAATCGATGATCAATGCCTGCAAAGGTGCATCACGCAGACCTTCCGGTGCAGGAATAGCCCGAATCAGATGATCGAGCAAGTTAGCAACCCCTTGACCCGTCTTGGCACTGACTTGCGCGGCATCGGTAGCATCGATACCGATAATATCTTCAATTTCCTGGCAAACCCGATCAGGATCAGCCTGAGGCAAATCGATTTTATTCAAGACCGGCAATACTGTCAGACCCTGATCCAGGGCGGTGTAACAGTTGGCGACCGACTGAGCTTCAACGCCCTGAGCCGCATCGACCACCAACAACGCCCCTTCGCAAGCCGCCAGCGAACGCGACACTTCATAGGAGAAGTCCACATGGCCCGGGGTATCAATGAAATTGAGCTGATAACGCAGCCCATCCTCACCCGACACATGGTACAAGGTCACCGAATGGGCTTTGATGGTAATGCCACGCTCGCGCTCCAAGTCCATGGAATCAAGCACCTGGGCCTGCATTTCCCGATCTTCCAGTCCACCGCATAATTGTATGAAACGATCCGCCAGCGTGGACTTGCCATGATCGATATGAGCGATGATAGAAAAATTGCGAATTTGGTTAATTGCAGTCACTACAGGATCCGTAACGCTGAACAGGGCGGCAAGTCTAACCGATTTACCCTGTTAAAACACCCGGTGTCCCACGACACCGGGTAGGCTGATGGTTACTGACCCAGGGTTATGGCAACAATGGCCTGATTACCCTGGCGATTGATCACCATCTCCACAGGTTTACCCACGGGTAATTTACGCACAATGTTCAGGTAGTCCTGCACATTGCCGATATTCTGGTGATTCAAACGTAGAATGACATCACCTGCCCGCACTCCCGCTGAGGCGGCAGGACCATCATAAATCTGCGAGACTTCCACCCCACCCGTGACATTCAGGTTCTGCTTTTCTTCTGGGGTCAAATCACGGATGTATAGACCGAGGTGGTGTCCAGAGCCTTGGGCACTCGGATTGTTTTGTGCATTATCATCACCTTCGGCAGGTAAATCACCGACCACAAAACTGATCACCATGGTTTTACCGCCACGTACTATCGTCAGTTTCTGGGTAGAACCCACATGAGCCCGTCCCACTTGCTGCGGTAACTCCGTCGCCAGACCAATTTCATGACCGTTAAAGGCGACAATGACATCCCCCTCTTTCAATCCGGCCCGTGAAGCTGGGGTATCCGGCAGTACCTTGGCCACCAAAGCGCCCGCTGCCTTAGGCAAGCCATAGACATCAGCAAGATCCTTGGTCACCTCCTGAATGCCTACACCGAGATAACCTCGCTCCACTTTGCCACTGGTCTTAAGCTGGTCAACCACTTCCATGGCCACATCGATAGGAATGGCAAATGACAATCCCATAAATCCGCCAGACCGACTATAAATCTGGGAATTGATGCCCACCACTTCGCCCTGCATATTGATCAGAGGCCCGCCTGAATTACCTGGATTAATCGCGACATCCGTCTGAATGAAGGGCACATAGGATTCATTGGAGAGCGAACGTCCTTTGGCAGATACGATACCTTGAGTGACCGAGTAATCGAAGCCGAAGGGAGCACCTATAGCCAGCACCCATTGCCCCACCTTGAGCTGATCAGGATTACCGAGCTTGACGACCGGCAGATTGCTCGCCTCAATCTTCAGCAAAGCAATATCAGCACGCTCATCGGTACCTATCACCTTAGCCTGGAGTTCACGTCGATCTTCCAGTTTGACCATGATCTTGCTGGCACCATGTACCACATGGTTATTGGTCAATATATAACCGTCTTTGGAAATAATAAACCCAGACCCTAAGGACTCACTGATTTGCGGCACGGGTGGCTGGTTGGGTTGCTGCAGCATCTGCCCCCCCAGAAACTGACGCAAAAGAGCTTGCGGATCCTGGGCATTGGCCAGGGTCTTACTAGTCGCTGTAATGTTGACGACAGCCGGGGCATTACTGCTGACCACACCGGTGAAATCGGGCAAATCCGCCCACGCCCAGGACGACCACATGACCAGCACAATCATCGCATACCAGGACATGACACTACGTTTCATCGACTTAAACCTCTATGAATTATCAGAAAACCTTAAATCACATTACCGCAAACCTGATGACTACTTTATTTAATTTTAGTAATGTTTTGCACATGCGGGTGACATTACTACCTGCCAGGTAGAGAGCATTTGTAACACGGTTCTGGCCGGAACATTACCTAGCACACTGACCAAATAGGTATTTTGCCCTCCCACACGCCACTGCTCGGCCGTGGTCATCGCTCCCCAGTGATGCACTCTCGGTTGTTGATACTTGGGCAAATTCGCAGGCGCTCTCGTTACAAATACCGATACCGTAGCCAAGCCATCGCTATAACGAGCTTCATCCACCATGGTGCCATTGATCACTTTTTCATGCAGGGCTACACGCTGGAACCCCGGAGGCGGCAGAACCCCCCAGGACTGACAAGCAACATAAGCTGCCTGCGTCGGCGGGGTCGAGGCTGGCACGCTTACAGATTTCACTGCATGTTTGAATTCAGCCAAACCCACCTCAGGCCCTACGTGTAGATCCGTGACACTTAATACCAACAGGCGATGATCGCCCTGCGTCACTTCCTCCCGCAAGAGCAGGCCCGATGCATTGTCAATCCATAAATTCAGGCCATAACGCCAAGTATCTTTCGGTTGCAACTGCAATTCCTGACTGAAACGTCCTCCCAAGCGTTGATTGACCAGCAAGCGGGTGGCATAAAACGTCGAAGGTAATGGGGAAGTCAGCGCTTCTGGCGTCGAGGCATGCTGGGGTTCCTGCATCAACGTGGTCAATCCGTTACCTTCAAACAGCAGGGCGCTACCTTGCCCCGTCTGCACTTCTCGCCTTTCTCCATCAAGACTGATCAAACGCTGCCACTCATGAGCGCCCACACGCACATGGACTCTACGCAAGGTAGATACATGCCTGCGACTGACCATGGTCAGGGTGGCTTCATAATTGAGTTCATGCGCCGCCACCTGCATACGATGCCAGGCATCGCCTGCCGGATCGACCACAGCATAGCTATTGGGGATCATCTGGCCTAAGCAGAGGCTCCCCACTATTAACCATTTACGCATCAGAAGGGCGCTCCCTGGCTGTCATCCCCGGCAACTTCACGGCCTGGTTCGACACGTGCAACGACCGGCACATAATTAAGCAGACGAATTTCCGTATCATGCGGATCCGTTGTGGCATGTTGCATCATATAAGTATGCAACCGATCCTGCTCAGACAGTGCAGCTACCGAAGTTGGGTTATCCATGACTGGACGAGAGGTGGCTGCCGCCACCGTGACTCTGGCCACCGGCAAAGCTCCTGCCGTCGCGAGGTCCGTCTTATCCGACAGGGAACTCCACCAGAACATACTCGCCAGCAACACACTGGCCGCCAAGGCCCATCCCGTTCTCACCCAGGTGACAGGAAGTACGCGTTGTTGGGCTGTTCTGAGCCTGACAGGCGGGCTGCTGACTGTCCGCTCAGGATGATGCATAAGCTCTCTGGTTTTCTGCCAGCGCAGGTAGGTGGCAGCCAGGGCTTCATCTTCCAGTAAAGCATCGAGCAGTTCCTGTTCGGCCTGTCCATCCAACTCTCCGTCCATCCAGGCTGAAAGCTGTTCATACCTATCCGGTGTCATGAGCGCATCCCTCCAGCAGGCGCCCACCAGGGGCGCATCACCTCATCAATAATTTCGCGAGCACGATAGATACGTGACCTCACGGTTCCCACCGGGCACTCCAGCGTCAACGCAATATCCTCATAATTCAGCCCCTCCATCTCGCGCAAGGTATATGCTAACCTGAATTCCTCGGGCAGACTGGCTATGGCTTGCTGCAAGACCTGCATCATCTCGTCCTTCAACACCTCCGCTTCCGGACTGGCCACATCCACCAGAGCAGCATCCCCTTTTTCTTCAGCATCTTCCCACGCTACGCTATGGTTCAGACCTCGGCGTTGACGTTGCTGACCCTGGGTTCTGGCCACATTGATTGCGATACGGTACACCCAGCTAAAAAACGCTGATTCCCCCCGAAATTCAGGTAAAGCTCGGTGTACCTTGATCCAGGTTTCCTGAACCACATCCTCAGCATCAGCCCGTTGTGGTAATAGCCGCAACACGATAGCCTCCATGCGCGACCTGTATTTTCTTACCAAAAGATCAAAGGCTCGCCCATCGCCACGCTGGGCTCGTTCCACCAGAGCCCTGTCCATCGCTGCTTCTGCATCTCTTCCCATTACCTCGGTCATGCTGTAAGACACTCCTTATGATGCTGAAGTTCCCGACATCAGCAACAAAAACGGTATACTAACCGTCTTTGATAGACACCCCAAGCCCTGCGGAGCCGACCCATGACCTCCACCTCCAGCTACGATGTACTGATAGTAGGCAGCGGAGCTGCCGGACTTACTCTGGCGCTACGACTGGCACCGCATCTCAGGGTTGCTGTGCTCAGTAAATCCACCGTGACCGAGGCCAGTACCTATTATGCTCAAGGAGGGGTAGCCGCCGTCATCGATGACACAGATTCATATGCCTCTCATGTTGAAGATACTCTAATTGCCGGTGCCGGTTTATGCCATCGTGATGCTGTTGAGTTTACTGTGGAGCATGGCCCCGATGCCGTACAATGGCTCATGCAGCAAGGCGTACGTTTTACCACCGAGGACTCCTCGGATGAACCTCATTTAACCCGCGAGGGTGGTCATAGTCATCGACGTATTCTGCATGTCGCCGATGCTACTGGTCTGGCCATCTCGCAGACCCTGATACAGCGCGTACGTCAGCTTGAGAACGTCGATATCCTGGAAAATCGCGTAGCTGTGGATTTGATAACACGGCACAAGTTAGGGCTTGCCGGAGAAAATCGGGTACTCGGCGCTTATGTACTGAACCGCGACACCAGCGCGGTGGAGACAGTGCAGGCTCGCTTTGTCGCCCTGTGTTGTGGAGGAGCCAGCAAGGCATATCTGTATACCACCAATCCTGATATTGCCACAGGAGATGGTATCGCCATGGCCTGGCGCGCTGGCTGCCGCGTTAATAATCTGGAGTTTAATCAGTTTCACCCCACCTGTCTTTTTCATCCCAAAGCCAAGTCATTTCTGATTACGGAAGCCATGCGCGGAGAAGGCGGCATTCTACGTTTGCCTGATGGCGAGCGCTTTATGCAGCGCTTTGATGAGCGGGGGGAGTTAGCTCCGCGAGACATCGTGGCACGGGCCATCGATTTTGAGATGAAACGCTTAGGTGCCAAACATGTTTACCTGGATATCTCGCATCGTTCTGCTGAATTTATTCGGGGACATTTCCCCATGCTCTATGAGCACTTGCTGAACTTTGACATCGATATCACCCGCGATCCTATCCCCGTGGTACCCGCAGCGCACTATACCTGTGGTGGCGTCGTAACCAATCTTCATGCCGAAACTGATATTCCCGGCTTGTATGCTATTGGCGAGACGGCTAGTACCGGGCTGCACGGAGCTAACCGAATGGCCAGTAATTCGTTGCTGGAGTGCTTCGTATTTGCCAAGGCTGCTGCTGAACATATCCATGAGCATGAAACCAACGTCGACCTTTCAACGGGCCTGCCTATCTGGGACTCTTCACAAGTGCGCGACCCTGACGAAGATGTCGTCATCTCGCACAACTGGGATGAACTACGTCGATTCATGTGGGATTATGTCGGCATCGTACGAACCAATAAACGCTTGCAACGCGCCCTGAATCGCGTTCAGTTATTACGTCGTGAAATCCAGGAGTATTACAGTAACTATCGCATCAGTAATAACCTGATTGAACTGCGTAACCTGGTATTGGTCAGTGAATTGATTATTCGCAGCGCCCTGAATCGACATGAATCCCGCGGCCTGCACTACAGCCTGGATTACCCGCACTCACAAGCGCAACCTGAAGACACGATATTAATACCGCCCCGTTAAGCTCAGGGGCGCTGCAAAATACTGGCGATCAGGGAGGCATAGTGAGCCGGTGCGGGCACAGCATTAACTAGCCAATCCAATAAATCCACATCTTCTTCAGCCATCAAAGCCTCAAAACTCACCTGCTGCTCGGCAGAAAGCGCAACGTAGCGGTGTTCAAAAAATGGCTGCAAAAGTACATCAAGCTCCTTCATGCCGCGCCGACAACGCCAGGACAACCGGCGCATACGCTGCTCTGAACTTTGCTCACCTGGCATTAGGCATTCTCCTGCACATGACGGGGTGTACCCTCTATTCAACCCACCCCCAGACTAAGCAACAATGATAACATAACTTCTATGATCGACCCGGGGGCTTGTAGGAGCATAAATATGATTACACCTTGGACCTGTCTGGCCTCAGACTACCAGCATTTTGAACATAAACCGTATATAGCCCATGCCTCGCACTTAGGCATAGTCCAATTAACTGGAGTTGATGCCGCACAGTTCCTGCAGGGTCAGTGTACGGCGGACACCACGCGCCTTCGCCCTGATCATGCCTTACCCGCTGCCACCTTAAACCTGAAAGGGCGTGTGTTGGAGCTTTTCCTGATCATTGATCGAGGAGAATCGCTATTTTTAATCATGCCTAGCGAAGTCATTGCAGAGTTTATGCAACGCATGCAACGTTATCTGGCGTTCAGTCGAACGACGCAACAGGATGTCAGTTCAGACTGGACCTGCTGGGTTGAGGGGCACCAGGGAGGACCAGAAATCGAACGCTGGTCATGTCAATCTTCCCCGCAAGACGTGGCGGTTCGCCTGAGCGAATACCGCTCCCTGCGCCTCCTGTCTTGCGATCATCCTGATCTGGCTCAACGATCGATGCATGCCCTGCCAACGGCTATCTGCTTGTTAGGCGATATTCGTGATGGCCTTCCGGTTATTTTTTCATCCACACGCGATCTGTTTTTGCCTCAGATGCTACATGGACAGGCGCTAGAGAGTTTGAGCTTCGCTAAGGGCTGCTATACCGGACAGGAGGTCGTGGCCCGAACCTGGTTCAGGGGTCAGATTAAACAAAGCATGTGTCGTCTTACCGGCACCCATAACCAACCCGTCCTGCCCGCACAAGTGGTTTACTATCAAGACGAACAGGGCCTATTACATCCTGCAGGGCAAGTCGTCATGGCTGTGCAAGGACCCGAGCAACGTATCGACATGTTGGCCGTTATTCGTGAAGAATGGTCCGATCATTCACTTTTATTGCAAGCTCAGGGGCATTTCTTGCAGAAGATCCCTCTGCCATATGCTATACCTGTGCGAGATAACCGCCCTACACAGCATGGTTAGCCATATGCCTTTAACTGCTTTTGAAAAAGATATAGCCAACGATATTGAAGCCTTGATTGCCAGCGACCGGTTAGTACTTCCCACACTACCGGAAATGGCGCTGAAGGCGCGTGAGGTAGCTCAAGACCCTGATGTCACGGCCTTACAACTATCCAAGGTCGTACAGGATGACCCTGCCTTATCGGTACGCCTGCTACGTGTTGCTAACAGCCCCTTGATGCGAGCTCAACGGCAAATCGATGACCTCCATCAGGCTATTGCTCGTATGGGCATCACGTTTGCCTGCAATCTGATCAGCGCCTTGGCGATGCGTCAAATGTTTCAGGCAACGACCGACACCGTAGACCGTTTAATGCGGGGGGTATGGAGTCACAGCACACAAGTAGCTGGCATCGCCTCTGTCCTATGCCTGCATTACACCAAGCTCAAAACGGATCAGGCTACTTTAGCTGGACTGGTGCATCAAATCGGTATTCTGCCCCTGCTCAGCTATGCCGAGATGCATCCCGATCTACTACAAAGCGGCATGACCCTGACACAGACTATCGACAGTTTGCACCCTCAAATCGGGGAAATGATCCTGAGGCAATGGGATTTTTCTGAAGATCTTATCGCGGTACCGCGCGGCTATACCCAATTTGATCGTGAAGTTCCCAAGGCAGATTACGTCGATCTGGTCACCGTAGCCAATCTTGAATGCCTGTACGGCAGCGACCATCCTTTGACCCAGATTAACTGGCAGGATGTGAATGCTTTTAAACGTCTAGGCTTAAATCCTGACCCTGATCAGGGTGATGCTGCCCTGCAGCAAGAAAAAAACGAGGCTTCCAAGGCTCTGGATTAGTCTGGCAAACTCCAGTCAATTTCAGGCTGCCCCTGCTCCTTTAAAAATTGGTTGCACTGCGAAAAGTGTCGACATCCAAAAAAACCACCACGGTTAGCGGATAAAGGCGATGGATGAGCGGCACGCAGCACCTTATGCTTAACAGCATCGACCATGCTGCCTTTGTTCTGGGCATAGCGCCCCCAAAGCATAAATACGATAGGTTTAGGCTGCTGATTCAGGACACGCACCACAGCATCCGTAAAACGTTCCCAACCCTTACCCTGATGCGAAGCTGCCTGACCAGCCTCCACCGTCATAACGCTATTGAGCAATAACACCCCCTGCCCGGCCCAGGGCAGCAAGGAACCACGATCAGCAGGCAACGACAATCCCAGATCATTCTTCAGCTCAATCATGATATTACGCAAAGAAGGAGGCAACGGTACGCCAGCAGGAACAGAAAAACAAAGCCCTTCAGCCTGATTAGCACCGTGATAGGGATCCTGACCGAGGATGACCACCCGAACCGCTTCCAAGGGGGTCAAATGCATACAACGAAAAATTTGTGAACCCGGAGGATAAATCAGCTTACCTTGTGCTTTTTCTTGCTTGAGAAAGGCTGATAACTCGCGCATATAAGGAGCATCCAGCTCAGCCTGCAGAACTTGTTGCCAAGCTCCTGTCAAACCACTAGACGACATGCAGGCAACTACCTTCTAACTGCTTGATGAACATCTGATGCAAAAAATGCTCATCCAGAGCATCCTGTTGCCCCAGCATAGCCTCATATTGAACACGACGTATCAAGGCCTGCAGGGATTTAGCAGCGGTATCGATAGAACGGGCTCCTACGATTTCCATACAATGGCGCATATACATGAGCAAATTATCCATATGAGTTAGCGCTGATTGATGTAGATGCTCATCCTGCAAGGCTGCATAGAGAAATGCAAACTCCATCATCAGGTGCTCACGGCGATCTTTGACAGTTTTCAGAATATATAAGGTCACTTGGCGGGACACGGCATCCATCACCTGATGAATGCGCTGCTGTCCATGCTGCTCATCATTAGCTCTATCAATCTCGCACAAAGATTCACGCCAGAACGGGTCCAGAAAATCATCTTTCATTTCCTGGGCATACAGGACGAAGGCATCCGTCAGCAGATCATGGATATCCTTGAAATAGTAAGTCGTTGCTGACAAGGGCACATTCGCTTCTTTGGCGACAGCCCGATGACGAACCGCACGTACCCCTTCTTTAGCTACAATACGAAGCGTCGCATGCAAAATTGACAAACGCCGCTGCTCACTAGAACCACGTCTAGCTTGGCGCCCAAGATACGGTTGCTTACTATCACCCTGCGACATTTTTTGACTTTACTCCTGTCAAGCGGCCGAGTATATGACGTCTAGCGGTAACGCTCAACCCAATCGCATTATTACATTGTTGTTAAATACGGTCAGGCGTCACATATTTGACAAATTAAGATCACGGTGCGAAGGCAATGGGGTGCCTAAGAGCATAGGCCCTATTGAAATCAACAGCGCATTAAAGCCGACTAAATCACTCGGGATTACGAAGCATCAGACCAGCGGTATCGTCTCTAGCGGAGCGGGGTGGGCAATGTGGTAACCTTGTACAAAATCCACACCTAAATCCTGCAAAGCGCGATAGGTGTCAGCATCCTCACAAAACTCGGCAACAGTGATTTTGCCTGTCATATGCCCAATGTCATGCATCGCTTTGACTAAGGCGTAATCCATGGGGTCTCTGGCCATATTACGCACAAAACTGCCATCGATTTTCAGGATATCAACAGGCAGCGCACGCAAATAGGCTAATGAGGACATCCCCGCACCAAAATCATCAAGGGCGGTTACACACCCCAAGGCTTGTAGACCAGTAATCAGTTGGCGCGCCAGACTTAAATTATTGATCGCCATCGTTTCGGTGACCTCGAAACCTACTTTGTGGGCGGGCACGGCATTTTGTTCAAAACAGGCGGCAATGAAATGTAAAGTTTCAGGCTGATTGATCGAAGCTCCTGACAAGTTAATCGTACATAACGTGAGTTTGGCCAGATGTTCAGGATGACGACCTAACCATGCCAGCGTGTGGTTAATTACCCAACGATCCAGTTGAACCATCAAGCCATAGCGTTCGGCAGCGGGCATAAACGCGCCGGGGGGATAGATAACACCATCCTCCCCGCGCAAACGCACGAGAACTTCATAATGCATGCCTTCATCTTCTATTTGCAACGGTGTAATGGTTTGTTGGTAAAGTTGCAGAGCATCTTGCTCAAGGGCCTGAGTCAAGCGACTGACCCACTGCATCTCATCATGGCGCCGCTGCAAGGTCTGATCATCACGCCCCGCCATATGCATACGATTGCGTCCCGTATCCTTGGCGACATAGCATGCTGAATCGGCCAGGGACAGGGCTTCCGCTGCCGTTAAAATTTCTCGATTCAGGACAACCAAACCCACACTGGCAGTTACCTGAAAACGGTGCTCTCCCCATGTGAAGCGTAGAGACTCCAGCGTTCTTAAGATCTGTTCACCTACACGCCTACCGGCATCCTGCGGACACTGCCATAGTAGGATGGCAAATTCATCCCCACCCAGCCGAGCCAGGGTATCACGCTGGCGAATCAAGGTTCGCAGTGACTGTCCGACGCGTTGCAGCAAGGCATCGCCAACTTCATGTCCACAGGTATCATTGACTACCTTAAACTGATCGAGATCGATATAACAAACCACATGACTCAGATCCTGTTGTTGGCATAAAGCAACAGCCTGTTGCAGGCGCTGCTCAAATTCGCGACGGCTGACTAATCCCGTCAAACTGTCCTGTGTTGTGGCCAGACGCAACTGATGTGACCACTGATGACTATCTGTCTTATCGCGAAGTATTAAATAGCGCCCGAGCTGCTGACCTGCACCACCCAGGATAGGCAAAAACAAGCATTCAACCGCCAGAGGCACTCCATCGCGCCGGCATAGCGTCAGGTCAGTGTTCATGCGTATTCGATGGCATGAGGACAAGGCAGGCTTAAGTAACGCAGCCAGATCGTGAGCCTGGTTGGCTCCTTGCAGTAACAATACATCCCACAAGGAGCTGCCTAATAACTCAGCCGAGGGTAGTGCCAACAGATGCTCAGCGATCCGATTAACATACGTTAGATGTGCATCCGCATCCAACCCAACAATGGCATCAGAAACCGCATCCAGTACATGTGCCCATGTCGAGGGCATAGGTTCAACCGAAGAAACTTTATCCCTCCGGGGTTCACCGGGGACACTAACCTGCTCCCATTCCTGCTTCAATGATCTGTCTCCCTGACCCGATTATAGATAATTCTCTACAACAGCATCGGGGGTACGAGCCCTCTCCAGGGCAGCATCCAGAATACACTGAGATTTTAAACCGCAGCGTTTGCATCGAAGTTTGAACACGCTACTTCTAACTGTCTGGGAACTGCTAGTACGCCCAACTCATGTCATCTGTAGTTCACAGCAACAGTCTAGTAGAGAACTCTACGTTTTCCAGAGTGAGACTTGGGTTATCGAACCTACCTAGGGAAGGTCTTGTCGTACAGGCTATATCCATGACGCGCCCAAGATAATGGTGTTGGTGCTCTGTGAACTTACCGATGTTTCACGAAAAACCAGGAGCTACAGGTGAGTTTTACCGAG
This sequence comes from Pseudomonadota bacterium, assembly GCA_021804355.1. Lineage (GTDB taxonomy): Bacteria > Pseudomonadota > Gammaproteobacteria > Pseudomonadales > Moraxellaceae > JABEVH01. Next base: position 19,951 of record JAJZHP010000040.1, read on the forward strand.
GCGGTGGCGGTGTTCAGCGACCCAATGGCACAGACCATTTTCGACCCGGACCACGGCGCTGCTACCGATGAGGAACGCTGGGTTAGCATGGGCCAGGCGATGGACGTAAACTGGTGGTGGTCGAGCATACCTGGCTTGAAGCTAATACCAACCACATCCATGTGCGGCTGATTTCAGCGCGGCTTGCCACTGAGCATGAGATACAAAACTACGAAGGGTGAGTGCCATGCGTGATGAATATGATTTCAGTAAAGGCGAGCGTGGCAAGTTCTATCGGGCCGATGCGGAGATACACCTGCCAGTTTATCTGGATAGCCA
>JAJZHP010000144.1 GCA_021804355.1 Pseudomonadota bacterium
GTGGAAGCACGGCCCACGCTTGGTGAGATCGAGGTAAGTCGTGGTGGTGGTAATTCCATCTCTGCGCTCTGGTCGTTGACCCAAGAAACCCCCGCTACAACGTTGCAAGGCGTTTAGCGGCGGGAGACTTCATAAGGCTGTTTAGCTGGCTTTGCTGCGCTGCAAGGCTTTCAGATGAAAGCGTGCCGGATGGATTTGTTGTTGTAGGGAGCGCAACAAGGGTAGGGGTTCACCGAAGATCATGCCGGCGATCAGTTCTCCGGCCAGCATGGCTTGGGTCAGTCCATGAGAACCGTGGCCGCTGTTGATATACAGGCCGGGGAGGTAGTGCAGGGGGGGATGTTGTCGACGCCAGCCATGCTTCAGATCAGCATAGGCTTGATGCAGCCAGTCCATATCAGGTACCCCGCCGATCATGGGGCAGTGATCTTGCGTCGTGGCTCGGATGGAGCAGCGTGAGGAGATCGTGTTCTGTGTAAAAAACTTGGCCAGATGAGGATGGAGCTGTTGAGCTTGGGCCAGGTGCTCAGCTTGTTCCTGTACGCTGAGGGTGTTTGAGGTTTCTCCTCGCCTGAAACTGGCCCCGGTCAGGATCAGCTCGCCGGTACTGATCAGGTAGGACTGATCTTTCCAGGCACCTGTGGGTGCGCTAGCCTCAACCCAATCCACCTGTCCGGCAACGGGCACCAAGGGCAGGTCTGGATGAAGGTGGGTTTCATGTCCGGTACATAAAATGACGGCATCCGCCCTGAGATAGCCTCCTTGTGCCAGCTGCAGAGTCCAACCCTGTGCTGAGGGGAGTAGGGTGGTGACGCGATCGAGCAGGATTTGCGCGCTGCCCATCAGGGTATGGCATAGTTCGATCGGTGAGCCCCAGGCTGTACCTGGTAGTTGTATCCAGCCGGGTTCCGTTGTGTTGATCAGGGCATTTAACCAGGCCGGATCCTGCTCGCGGCGTTGATCGGGTTGCCCTAGCGAGGCTTGCAGTGGCAGATTGAAGTGTCGGGCTGCTTGCCAGGTGTAACTCATGGCCGCGGTTAACCAGGAGTCCGGGGCACTGCGCAGATCACTCAAGCGCGCACCTAACATACCGACAGGGTTGCCCGAGGCAGCTCCGGCTATCCCTAACGGGTCGATAACGGTTGCGGATAAGCCTCGCCTTTGTAAGGCGGCGGCAGTTGCCGCTCCGGCAATACCTGCTCCGATGATGACGATGTGCTCAGGTGAGCTAAGCGCTTGGGGAGGGTGATAACCCGGAGGCAACGAACTTGATTTTTGAGCTTGTGTATAGATGCCACGCAGTGACTCACGTTTGCCGGCCATGCCGGGGCATTTGCTTACCTCAAAGCCTGCTGCCTGCAAGCCGCGTCGCACTTGACCTGCACTACTGTAGGTGGCCAGGGTGGTGCCGGGGCGACTTAGGCGCGCCAGCTGAGCCATGAGTTCAGGACTCCACATGGCCGGGTTGCTGGCTGGTGAGAATCCATCTAAAAACCAGGCATCGACCATGAGATCTAAACGCGAGAGCATGGCGGTACTGTCGCCCAACAATAACCATAATCGGATGCGCGGAAAGGCATCGATAATATGCAAGCCCGGACTGAGGATAGGCCAATGGTTCGCCAGGGTCGTTGCCAGGCTGGCGTAGGGACCTGAATGATGAGCTCCCACGATCATGGAGGCGCTGAGGGGGTGCAGTTCGGTCGCCACATAGAGCAAGGAGGGACCCTGATACTGACGCGCACAGTTGAGAAAATTGCGTCCTATGCCAAAGCCGGTTTCGGCGATGACAAAACGCTGAGCATGTTGCCAGCGTCGGGGTAAGTCATTGCCGGCCAGAAAAACCGTATCACTTTCTAGCCAGGGCTCCTGGCGATGGCTGTAGCTGTCATGGTAAGTCGGCGACCACAGCACCCCCTCTTGCGAGGGAGGTGTAACCGGTTCCAGCGGAGGTTCCCGACTTACCAAGACTTACGCCGGGAGCTGGCAAAGAACCATCCCAGCAAAAAACCTGCAATCACGGCCAGGGCCCCTTCACGTATACCTTCATTGCTGCGATCGTTTTTCAGGACATTGACCTGGGTTTGCAGTTGTTCCAGCTGTATGAGCAATTTCTGTTTATCAGCCAGCAGTCCACGGTTGGTGTTGTCGATACGTTCAGCATTGCTCAGCAACATCTGCTCACGCCGTTGCTCAGGCGTCGGCGGTGGTGGCGCCAGAGGCGTAGCTGCCGGCGTTGTGGCCTGGCTGACAGCGGGTAAAGCTGCGCCTGATGGGGACAAGCCTGCCGCTTGGGGCGCCGTCGTCACGGCTGCAGATTGCCCCAGCAAGCTGGAAAGTTTTTGACCCACCGGAGCGGTGGTCGGCTCACTCCAGGCCTCAGCGATCAGCAGTAGGCCTGTGAACATCAGGGCGAATTGACTGGGTTTCATGGCAAGGTCTTGCGAAAGGGGCGCAGGGTCGTGCGCGCATAAATACCCTGTAACAGGTAGGGTTCCTGGTTCAGCCAAGCCTGAGCCGCGGCCTGATCAGGAAAATCCACCACGATCAGACTGCCGACAAATCCAGCTTCTCCCGGGTCTTCCATGTCCAGGGCAGGAAAGGGGCCGGCCAGCATCAGGCGACCTTCATCGCGCAGGGCTTGCAGCCTGGCTAAGTGCTGAGGACGATGCTGGCGGCGTAGTTCCAAAGTGTCAGGGTGATCTTCAGCCCATATGGCATACCACATCATGCTTCTCCGTGCGGTGATTTAATCAGGTAATGGCGTAGCAGGATAACCTGTGCGCTCATAAAGGTCAGGGTCATCAGTAAAGAGCCAAACACTTTAAAGGTGACCCAATGGGTAGGAAAGTGGAAGGCGATATAAAGGTTGGTGCTGCCCAGGATGATAAAGTAAACGACCCAGGCCAGATTGAGGCGCTTCCATAGCGCAGCGGGCATGGCAAAGACATGGCCGAGCAAGCGTTCAACGAGCAGGGTGCGTCCGACGACATGGCTACCTAAAAAAAATAAGGCGGTGATATAGGAAACTAAAGGAGCCTTGAGTTTGATAAACGTGTCGCTATGAAATGCTAAGGTTAAGCTACCAAAGAGCAGGGTAGCGGCCAGGGTGATGCTCTGCGTTTGATCGAGCTTGCGGCTATGTAACCAGATACCACCATAGATGACGACGGTGCTGATCAGTAACAGGGCGGTCGCCGGATAGATGCCCAGTATCTTGAAACAGGCAAAAAAAAGGATCAGAGGAATAAAATCAAGAAACTGTTTCATGAGCAAGCAACTCTGGTGGTAGGCTTGGTAATTAGCCGACTATTTTAAGCTGAAAAAAGGGATTATGGCCACGATTGATCTGCATACACATAGCTATTATTCCGATGGAGCGCTGAGTCCTGAACAGTTGGTGCAGCGTGCCTGGGATTGTGGTGTCAAAATGATGGCTTTGACCGACCATGACAGCACGGCGGGGTTGTCCGAGGCTCATGCGGTGGGGCAGCGTTTGGGGGTACACATCATCGATGGCCTGGAACTGTCGACGCAGTGGCAGAAACTAAATGTACATGTACTGGGTCTTCATCTTCAGGTCGAGCATCCTGGCTTAAAAATTCTTTTGAGCCAGCAAGCAGCTGCCCGCGGTGAACGGGCACGAAGGATGGCTGAACGCTTCGAGCAACTGGGTATAAGGGGTGTTTATGATCAGGCGTTGGCCCTGGCAGAAAGCCCTGATACCTTGAGTCGTCAGCATTTTGCTCAGGTGCTGTTGGCGCGAGGTGTGGTTCATAGCTTGCAGCAGGCCTTTGACCGGTATTTAGGTGATGGTAAAAAAGCCGCGGTACCCATGCCCTGGGTCACCATGGAAGAGGGAATAGCCGTGCTGCTGCAGGCGGGAGCGACGGTTGTCCTGGCGCATCCGCTACGCTATGGAATGACCCTGACCCGCTTGCTTAAACTGCTGCAGGCGTTTGCTGCTGCCGGAGGGCAGGCCGTGGAAATGGCGACAGCGACACAAGATGCAGCGATGATCCCCTGGCTGGTACGTCAGGCCGATACTCTGGGCCTTAAGTCTTCTCAGGGCAGTGACTATCATGGACCGCATATGCCCTGGGTGGAACTGGGACAATTTGCGGATATGCCGCCATCATGCAGGCCCGTATGGTCTGATTGGCCGTAGGAATGCTGAATTTCAGCTAAGGAGCAGTAGGGATCGTGGCTCAGTACTTTTATATTCATCCGGACAATCCGCAGGCCAGGTTGATTCAGCAAGCCGTTAATATCGTTCGTGAGGGAGGTGTCATCGCCTACCCGACAGATTCAGCTTATGCGCTGGGATGTCAGCTGGATGATAAGGCGGCTCTGGAGCGTTTACGTCAAATACGTCAACTGGATGATCGGCATAATATGACCTTGGTATGTCGTGATCTCTCGGATATCGCTACGTATGCGCGTGTGGATAACCGTGTTTACCGTCTGCTCAAAGCGCATACCCCGGGTCCCTATACCTTCATTTTGCAGGCCACTTCGGAAGTGCCGCGTCGTCTTCATCACCCCAAGCGTAAGACCGTGGGCATCCGCGTCCCAGCTAACCCGATCTGCCAAGCCCTGATCGGTGCTTTAGGTGGGCCCCTGGTCAGTACTACCCTGATATTGCCTAAGCAGGATGAACCTATCAGTGATCCCGAAGCCTTGCGTGATGCTCTGGAGAAACGGGTTGATTTGATTATCGATGGGGGAAATACCGGTGTGCAGCCCACCAGCGTGATCGATTTAAGTACGGAAGATACGGTGATTCTGCGTGAAGGAGCGGGGGGTCTGACGGCTTTTCGCTAGTCTAATCCATGGTGTCAGAGGGAAACCGAAGTTAACCTTGGGGGACGTTCGCAAGCCTTTTTTAGGATGTTAATCCTGACGGCCGTGTTCATTTCTTCGATAGAAACGATGTTAGTCGGCTTGCCGAACATGCCCTTCAGCTCCGTCACAGAATGATTCGCCGCCACGAACAGGAACTGCCCGGGATCGATCTGGACAAACTCCACCCGGTCTCCGGGGTCGATGGCGAGTGCACGGCGCACATCAGCTGGAATCGTGATCTGGCCTTTGGATGTGATGGTGGCAGTGGTCATGCGCTGAACACCTGTCCGCGCATTCCCCTTCTTAGGCGATACCAGCATTGCGCCAAGAGGGGGTCAAGCGGACGGTTTGGATTTTGACTTTGCTTTGGCCTTGCGTGTGTGTTCT
>JAJZHP010000145.1 GCA_021804355.1 Pseudomonadota bacterium
TGGTGGGTAGTTGAAATGGCAGGTGCATGATGATGGCCTTGCGCAGTCAAGATAAGGCCATTATTCCAGGATGGCGATCTCGATGCTTGACAAAAAACGAATCAAAATTGACATTGTATGCCAATTAACTTGTGCACTCTCGCAGAACATCCTGCTAGCAGCCACCGCGGTTACACATAGCCTGACACGGGTCACTCGCAATCTTCGAGATTTTCAGTATCCGGATCTGAAAAGTCATTGACCCAATAAAGTTCATGGGCGTGTTTTTGCGATGGATGGTGGGCCGATCAATGAGGATACTAATCTTTACCCATATTCATCAGGGCTAGGGCATTTTGGCGTAAATGTTCAGCTTGCAGTGTGCCTACAATAATACAACTGGTGCCGGGGTGCTGGTAAACGAACTGTAGATTCTCCCGCGCTGTGTGTGCCGCATCACTTCCGAGATGGCCCGATGCCAAAGCCTTCTTGATAAAGGCCCCTTTATGCTGATGGACGCATTTATCCAGGGCAGGTGCTTCAACGGTATAGTCAGGGTGGTAGGTCAACATGACCACATCAGCATAGTCAAGGCTAGCTAAGGCTCCTTCCAGAGTTTTGCTGGACATACCGATGGCTCTGACCTTGCCTTCCTGCTTGAACTGAAGCAGGGTATTCAGGCTACCTTGTTCAAGGAGGTCCATGTCATGCCCATCGGAGTGCAGTAACAAAACATCGATATAGTCTGTGCGCAAGCGGCGTAGGCTATTTTCCAGGCTGAAGCGTAAACCCGCAGGAGAGAAGTCAAAACAAGAGGCACCTTCGCTAAACGTCTCGCCGGCTTTATCGACGATGACCCAGTCTTGCCGCTGTGATAAGAGTTGTCCAAGGCGCGCTTCACTGTTGCCGTAAGCGGGTGCGGTGTCTAGGGTATTGATGCCTAGATCTTTGGCCAAGGCCAAAAGATTGCGCACGGTGGAATCATCGGGAAGCGTAAAATGCTGAGGGTATTTAACCCCTTGGTTGCGGCCAAACTTGACCGTACCAAGGCCTAAGGCGCTAACGCTCAGTCCTGTCGTGCCCAGCGCTCTCTGCGCTAGCATCAGTTTACGCCTGCCATGATGTCGCTGATGCTGCGACCGAATTCAGGGAAAAGCAAGGGCAAGGGTTCTTGCAGAACAGGGGCTGAGGGATGAATTTGATCAGCCTTCAGTAGATCAAGTATCTGTTGGCCAAGGTTAGGCGCTAAGGCCAGTTTAGTAGGCCATCCAATGATGTTGTTGCCATGCATTTGCGCGAAGGCATTGTCAGGCTTGAGGAAGTTTTCTTGAGCCGGTTCAGCACGGTCTACCCGCAGGGTTTTCCAGCGTGCGCCGGTAAATGACTTCCAGGGAAACAGGGCTTGAATTTCCTGCATCGCTTCTTCTATTTGCAAACGATCGTCGCGCTCAACACCACGTTCAGCCAGTTCACCCCCGATGTACCAGATTTTTTGACCATCATGACCTGGGTGGGTGGTGATAGTGACACGAGGTTTGGCGCTGGTCCCGATACAGTGCGCGTACAAGTCGGGAAGATCAGCATGTTGCATCATGACCATGTGTAGCGGTCGCAGTTGCATTTGCGGTGTTTTAAGCCCCGTGTCATTGAGCAATTCCTGATTGCCGCGTCCTGCCGTAAAAATCACTGTCCGAGGATGGATACGGATGGGCTCAGTACCCGCTGCGGTGATAAAAATTGCCTTGGTGTGGTGTCGGTCATCGACTTCGAGATGGCAGTTTTGCGGTGTGACTTTGTAAATGCGTGACTTATGTGCATGCGCCAAGGTTTCTATCAAGGAATACGTATCCAGAACGATATCATTCAAGCGATACACGTTACCTTTGAATGAAGGATCTCGCAGCAGTTCAGGACGTTCATCGCCCTGAATAGCTTCGATGCGGCCACGTAACATTTTGCTGCCAAAAAATGTGGTAAAGCGAGAGGCTAATGAACGTTCAGACCACATATAGTGATGTTCACTCAGCATGCGCACACCACGAAGATCAACTTCACCCTGACCTTTCAAACACTGAAGCCAGGTTTCAGGCATGTTGGCGATGGATTCAGTTTCGGCGCTCAGCAACCCTCCCAGCGCATACTTCATGCCGCCATGGATAATGCCCTGCGAGCACAGGGTTTGTCCGCCCCCAAGCCGGTTATTCTCCAGAAGCAGAGCTTCATAACCCGCCTTACGCAATTGGGCCAGGGTCCAGAGTCCTGCTACCCCGCCGCCTATGACCACCACATCAGTTTCGACCGTACGCATAAAAAGGCTACTGAGCTTCATCGGTTGACCAGAAGCTGTCATGATACCATGTACATGTGTTTTGCAGGAGAAGTTGGTGGCTCGCCGTCTCTATAACATCCTATTTTGTGTGCTGCTCCCGGGTTTGCTGGCGCGCATGTGGTGGCGAGGCCGTCGTGCTCCTGCCTATCGCCAGCGCATTCTGGAGAGGCTATCTTTTGTACTGCCAGATCGTAGGTATGATATCTGGGTGCATGCGGTATCCGTGGGAGAGACGTTGGCTGCAGTCCCATTAGTGCGAAAGTTGCTTGAGGTCCATCCAGAGCTCAGCATCATCGTGACGAATATGACGCCTACAGGCGCTGAGCGAGCCCAAGCTCTGCTGGGTAACCAGGTAGGCCACCATTATCTCCCTTGGGATGTCTTGGCTGCCCAGCAGCGCTGGTTGGCGGCTATCCATCCACGTTTACTGATCGTTATGGAAACGGAGCTTTGGCCTAATATGCTTTGGGCTGCGCATTTGCATGGGGTTAAGGTGGTTTTGGCTAATGCCCGTTTGTCTCAGCGATCTGCGCAAGCTTATGGACGTTGGCCTGCTTTGGTTAGTCCTATGCTGTCCTGTCTTGACAAGGTGGCTGCTCAAGAAAGGGCAACAGCTGAAAGATTTATTCAGCTGGGTGTTCCTCAAGATCGGGTCGAAATGACAGGTAGCCTGAAGTTTGATATGCCTCAGTCGTCCTTGAATCGTACCGAGCTAAGGACTCGCTGGCATGTTGAGGCTAGGGTTATTTGGGTGGCAGGAAGCACGCACGAAGGTGAAGAGGCTTTTGTGTTAGACGCTTTTCGAGGTTTACTAACGTATTACCCGGAAGCCCTGCTCATGCTGGTGCCACGACACCCAGAGCGATTTGGTGATGTTGAGCGTTTGTTGAACCTACAGCACTGGCGCTATCAACGACGCAGTGTAAGTGAGGTTATTGCCAAGGATACTCAGGTGTGGTTGGCCGATAGCATGGGTGAATTGATGCAGTGGTATGCTATGGCAGATATAGCCTTGGTTGCAGGATCTTTGCTGCCGCATTTGGGTGGTCATAATATGCTGGAGCCTTTAGGGCTGGGTGTGCCGACCCTGTCGGGGCCGTTTGTACTGAATTTCCAAACGATTGCTGAGGAGCTGGTCGCCGCCGGAGCCCTGCAGATCACCCCCGATGTGGCAAGCCTGACTCAGGCTTGCCAGGTCATCTTGACATGCCCTGAAGATGCAGCCAAAGGAGTACAGGCAGGCAAAGCTATTCTTAGTCGCAACCGAGGAGCTTTGCAGCGACATCTTCAGATCATTGATGAACTACTGCTAGCTCCCCCAGTTCATTGATGTCGACGCAAGCTCCCCGGATGCGCACCACCAGGAACGGCTACGGGCTCTTGAGGGGCGTTAATTTCAGGATTAAGGCTATTAACACTGATACTGGCTTCAGGGTCTAGCCAGCGATTGAGATGGGCAATATCAACGGCGCTCAGTTCACCCGCAGCGGCTTTCAATCGCAGACCATCGAGTACATAGTCATACCGTGCATTGGCATAAGCCGATTTGGAAGCGTAGAGATCCCTTTGCGCTTGCAGAACCTCAACAATATCCCGTGTTCCTACGTCATAGCCGGCTTGTGTGGCGATCAGGGCTGACTGACTGGAACTAACGGCTTGTTGACGGGCTTTAACCCGTGCTGCGTCGGTGGTGACGGTCAAGTAGCTGTTATGAGTATCCTGGATCGCCAAGCGTTGAGCATAGGCCAGTTGATCGCGGGCAGCATATTCGTGGGCTAAGGCCTGACGGACTTTCGATTGGGTAAGTCCACCAGAATAGATAGGTACGCTCAGTTGTAAAGCCACTGAGCTGTTCTTACCATCACTTAAGGGGTTAGCACCACCTGTATTCACATCTTGCCAGTTACCGACCAGGGCCAAGTTGGGCAGATAGTCAGAGCGCTGTTGTCGAGTGGTCTCCTGGGCGGCCTGATAAGCATAACGCGCAGCGATAGTACGTGGATTATCCTCGGTAGCCTTGTTTATCCAGGAACTCTCATTGCCCTCAGGTGGCTCTGTAACAGGAGCATCACTGCGCAAGACGGCCAGCTGGTCGTCATGCTTGGATGTCATGGTAAACAGGTTCTCTTCACTCGTGCTTACCTGGGTTTCTGCACTGATACGGTCAGCTACGCTGGAGTCATAAGCAGCCTGCGCTTCATGGACCTCGGTGATGGAGACCATGCCCACTTCAAAACGCTTCTTGGTTTGTGCCAGCTGCCGACCGATAGCCAATTCCTGGGCTTGGGCATAAGCCAGGTTTTCACGCGCACGTAAGACATTGAAGTAGGTGGTGGCTATGTTAAGAATGAATTGTTGCTCATCATTCGCAAAATTTGCCTGGGCCTGTGAAGTCAGAGCCTTCGCGAGATGGTATCCATGCCAAGCATCCGCATTGAAGAGAGGCTGCATGGCTTGTACACCATAAGTTTTATCGGTGTACGTCCGATTGTATAAACCGAAGCTAGGAATAGGCTCGGTGGGGTCGATATGGTTTGAACTGATGCTGGCATTGGCAGAGAAATTGGGTAGCAAAGCAGACCTGGCTTGTAGCGAGGTTTCCTGGGTTGCATGGTAGTTTTCAACCGTTGATGACCAGTCAGGGTCATTACTCAGCGCAAGTTCATAAGCCTGCTGAAGATCCATGGACCAAGTCAACGGGCTGGCCAGTGCCAGACTTAACATACTTGTTTTATAGAGTTGGCGCATGATGCAAGAACAATCCCAAGCATAGTGGGGGGGGTATCTGAGGTTACCGTATACGGATGTACTTGGCAAGTCTTCACCATGCGTTTTGTCCTTTTCGGTCAGCGCAGACATTGCCGAGCTGG
>JAJZHP010000041.1 GCA_021804355.1 Pseudomonadota bacterium
TCCCGTGGCCAGCCATATCTATCAGCTGGATTCACTATCAGCACATGCAGATTATCAAGAGTTGATCGATTGGTTGCGTGTCTTGCCCAAACCACCCCGCATGACTTATATCAATCACGGTGAACCAGCGTCTGCCGATGCTTTGCGAGGTCACCTCCAAGAGCAGCTTAATTTTCCGGCACGTGCCGTTGAACTACTACAGACGTTCGACACCCACCATCCCGAACAAATCAGCACCGATTGATCACCAGGGAGGTATCGCGCAACACGGAGGCTATCTGTGGACGACCGATTTGCGACAAGGTCAGGTTGATTTCCTCCTGAAACAGCGAAATAACACGATCAGCGCCCGCTTCACCATAAGCAGCAACCGCGTAGAACGCGGGGCGTCCTATCCAGACAAAATCAGCTCCCAGCGCCAGGGCCTTGACCATATCGCTGCCACGCCGCAAACCACTATCTAACATCAGTACTAACCGATCACCTACGGCGGCTCGAATCAAGGGTAACTGTTGTACCGGGGCGACAGCGGCATCGAGCACGCGCCCACCATGATTGGAGATGATGATGCCATCAACGCCTGCATCAGCCGCTCGTATGGCATCCCTAGGGTCCAGTATCCCTTTGAGGACCAGCTTACCTGGCCAAGACTGACGAATAAGGTCCAGAGATTGCCAGGTTTGAATGAAGGGAATCTGACGAGAAAAATAGGCAGCTATAGCCCTGGTATCTGCATTTTTCCCGGCATACGGTGCCCAATTCTCAAAACGTGGCCCACCCTGACGTAACATACTCAGGCACCATCGCGGATGCATGAGCATTTCCAGCAATAAGGGAACACGTATTTTGGGTGGTGGAACAAAACCATTGCGTAAATCACGCTCACGTTTGGAATGTACAGGAGCATCCACCGTCACCACCAGCACATCGACGCCACTGTCTTGTGCTCGCTTCAGCTGATCCAAGGTAACGGCAGGCTCTCTAGCCACATAGACCTGAAACCAGGCATGACCAGGTGCCTGCCGGGTGATGCTTTCAATCGTAGCCGTACCCGCGCCGGACAGTACAAACGGAATGCCATGGCGCGCTGCCGCCGCTGCCAGCATGCCATCGGCACCAGGACGGGCAAAACCTTGCAAGCCCATGGGCGCTATGCCAAAACAACTCTTCCAGGTATGCCCCCACAAGGTGGTTCGGGTATCTGTTGAGGCAACATCTACCAGGTATCGTGGCACTAATTTTAGTGCGTCCCAAGCCTCTCGGTTGTAATTTAAAGCCACTTCATCATCAACACCACCCGCAATATAGTCCCATACCAAGCGGGGTAAATAGGCCTGTGCTGCGCGACGTAGATCCTCGGTGTTATAGACTTTGCTGAGTTTAGTCATGAGTCAATCATTCCGAGTCCCCCAAGATATCTGCACCAACTCATGGTTTCAGCGAATCCTTGCTCATCCATATCGCTCTGAAGCGGGGGAGTCCCCCGCCCTTATACCAACTCAAACCTGGAATCAATGCTCCATCATCTCCATAGTCATAGGATGTTCATGCCCCTGCATCATGCCTTCCGGAGGCATACCATGCCCCTCGGCATGCATGTCATAATGGGTTCCGTCAAACCTGATACCCTCCACCTGGCAGACCCATGAATGCTGTACCTTATCGTGGTGCATGGTGACTTTACGATGGGAAGTCTGACCCTTGGCATTGATTTCCGTGATGCTACGCACCCAACCGTCAGGTAACAGCGTTTGTTCTACATGATGTTTAACCACTCGCCCATCAGCATAATGGCGCGTGGTATCTTCCGTGAAGGCTGCGGGCTGATGGGCTTCCATCTCCATAGCCTGGCTGCAATCCGCCCATAAACTCAAGACTAATAACATCGTTAATCGCAAAGAAAATTGAGACATGGTCTATAACTCCAATCTAATGACAGGTGATCTGGTAACGCCCCCAACTCATTGATGTTGACGCGACGACCAAACTATTTACTAGGATTACTGGGAAATACAGGGACTCGTTGCCGATACTCTGCCTGCCGTTCAAGCATCCAACCCGGATACTCTGGAGGCAGTTGACTAAGTTTAGCCAATAGCGCTAACTCCTCATCGCTCCAAATCACATCACTTGCCGCCAAATTATCTTGCAACTGATCCAGCGTACGCGCGCCTAAAATCACGGAAGACACCGCGGAACGGCTTAATAACCATGCCAGTGCCAAACGTGCTACCGTAACACCGCGTCGCTCTGCCATGGGGCGCAAGGCCTCGACACAGTCAAAGGCCCGGTTCTTATCGACGACCGGAAAATCAAAACTGGCTCGGCGCGTACCCGCCGGAGCCTGTCCATCTCGACTAAATTTCCCGGAGAGCAAACCACCCGCCAGAGGACTCCACACCATCAAACCCAGGCGTTGATGTTCTATCAAGGGGATCAGTTCTCGCTCCAGATCACGCCCAGCCAAGCTATAATAGGACTGCACTGAAACAAAGCGCGACCAGCCCTTAGCCTCTGAAATCGCTAAGGCCTGCATGATTTGCCAGGCAGCCATATTACACAAACCGATATACCTGACTTTCCCGCTACGAACCATATCATTTAAGGTGGATAACGTCTCTTCGATAGGCGTCAGTGGGTCTATACCATGCAACTGGTAAAGATCAATGCAATCAACTTGCAGTCGCTTAAGGCTGGCATCAAGCTCCTGCATCAGATGAAACCGGGATTGGCCTCGACCGTTAGGTAAATCGGTCATAATACCCGTAGCCTTGGTGGCTATGACCATTTGGTCCCTGGGCAAGCCCAACGCCTTGATGGCCTGACCCAACAGGCGTTCAGACTCACCTAGTGAATATACATTGGCGGTATCAAAGAAATTGATACCTGCTTCAAATGCCTGACGAACCAGAACTTTAACTTCAGGCAATTCCAGCCCGCCCATCACTTTCCAAAAACCCTGGTTGCCAAACGTCATGCAACCCAAGCAAAGCTCTGACACATACAACCCAGTCTGACCCAGCAAACGATACTTCATACCTAGTCCTGTAACTACAGGCCTCCCATATCACTCCACTCGTCATCGGTCAAAAGACGATTCAAATCAACCAAAATCAGTAACTCATTATTTTTATTGCAAACACCCTGAATAAACTTGGAACTGTCTTCATTGCCCACGTTAGGTGTCAATTCAATCTCGGACTGCCTGAGATAAACCACTTCAGAAACACTATCAACTAAAATACCCACCACCTGACGATCCGACTCGATAATCACGATGCGTGTATTATCGGTAATATCCCCAGACTGCAACCCAAAACGCTGACGCGTATCCAGTACTGTAACGACATTACCACGCAGGTTAATGATACCCAGCACATAACTTGGAGCGCCGGGAACGGGTGCGATATTGGTATAGCGCAGTACTTCCTGCACCTGCATGACATTGATGCCATAAGTTTCATTATCCAGCCTAAATGTCACCCATTGCAGAACGGGATCGTCGGTGGATGCCTTCTGCGTTGCCTGATTCATACCCTGACTCCTGATCTGGTTCACTCAACTATAGATCAATGCAAACATTCTTCCAGTCGCGACAAATCCAGCAAGGGCACCAGACTTTCACGCACAATACCAGCAATCAGAGGCAGCTTAGGTCCCGGTGGTCGCCAACGTATGGAAGGCTGCGATAAGCGCTCACTATGCAAAATGGCCTCACAACCAAGAACTTGGCAACCACCCGCCACAGAGACAAAATAACGCGGCGAGGTCCCCTGCTCTCCTGTCAATAGGTAATGCAGACTGATGGCCTGCAAAACCTGATCAGCTGCCAACAACCCTAACTGCCACGGTTGCTGCCCTATCATAGGCGTTAGTTTGAGATCGGCACGAAATATCCGACCGAGCTGTATCAAAGGCAAAGCATACCTGATCCCTTCACAAACAATGTACAAACAGGCCAATTCTGCCAGTTGGGTCAATGAACTTCGTGCCGAGGAGATCTGATGAGAGGCTGTGGCCACCGACGTCACTGGGCTACCCATAACCTGTGGTGTCGCCGGCATCTCCTCAGCCATTTCTGGCACGGGGAGTGCCTCTGGCCGTGCTGGTTGATGGACAGGCAGCGCAGGCCTGGGCGTCGCCGGAGTCAGTAGATCATCCAGATACGCGACCAGCTCCACCTGCAAGGTAGATTCGGTCCAGAATCTCTCATGCACCGACATCACTTGACCTCCAGGCGATCACGTAAAAGCGTACGGTAAGCATCCAGTCCCCTGCTTTCTGAAACAAACAGGGACAGCGGCACACCTGCCTGACTGGCATCCCTGAACTTGGTATCGACGACTATAACCTGACTGGCCAAGGCGCCAGCAAACTGCTGCTGCAACGTTTTAAGACACTGCTGCGATGCTGAAGTTCTGCGATCATACATGGTAGGCACGATCACATAAGGAACCTCACGCTGCTGCGAACGGGCAATCATTACCAAGGTTCTCATCATACGCTCCAGCCCTTTAAGTGCCAAGAACTCCGTCTGCACCGGCAAAATCAGTAAATCAGCAGCGGCGATGGCATTGACCAACAGCACACCCAAGGTAGGTGATGTATCGATCAACACATCATCATAGGCATCATCAACCCACTGCAAAGCCTCACTCAATATCCGCCCCATACCACTTTGTGCTGTACCCATTTTTTCAACAGTAGCCAGCAAGGGGCTAGATGCCAGCAGCGACAAGCCTGCAAAGGGCAGGTCTTGTATGGCGGACTCAACGGCGGCTCGATTTAAGCTAACCCTATCTTTAAACAAGGCATAAAGGTCAGAACTCTCTCCCAAAGAGCGGGAAAAATAGTGCGTTAATGAAGATTGCGGATCCATATCCACCATCAACACACGTCGCCCCTGTTCTGCCAAGAGACCTGCCAAAGTGATAACGGTGGTGGTTTTTCCCACACCGCCTTTCTGGTTGGCTACTGTCCATTTACGCATACTTGACTTCCAGAACACATCACAGAGCTATCAAGGTTCAAACGGCGATGTCGGTCCCGATGCAGTTTTAGAAATGGCCACCATGACCCTGCGATTGCGCTGACGACCCGCCTCAGTAGTGTTATCGGCCAAAGGTTGAAACTCTCCATAGGCAACGGCAGCCATTCTTGCAGGATCCACCCCTTGTTCTACAAAAAGCCTTAATACCGACACGGCTCTGGCTGCAGAAAGCTCCCAGTTGCTGGGGTAAATACTGCTGACAATCGGCACATTATCGGTATAACCCTGTATTCGTACTGCATTGGGGTAACGTGCCAAAACCTGTGATATTTTGGTCAAGGTCGTTAATGCTGCATCGCTGAGTACGGCACTGCCGCTGGAAAAAAGCAATTCACTTTGTATGTCTATATCAAGCCAGTCCTTATGATCGATGATATTGACTTTTTGCTGTGCAATTTCATTTTTAAGGGCCGACACCATATCCTGTTTAATCTGTACCAGTACCCTGCGCTGCTCATCACTGACATCTTTTTGTGTCGAGTCCTGACTGGAGGCTGACCCATGCAGAAGTGCAATAGGTTTACTGGAAGCCGGAGAAGTATCAAAAACATTCTTCAGCGTCGATGACAGTACTTTGTACTTGCCTTCATTGACTGAGGATATGGCATACATGACCACAAAAAAAGCGAACAGCAGGGTAATAAAATCAGCATAGGAAACCAGCCAACGCTCATGGTTGACATGGGCATGTTCTTTCCTGCGTTTCACGATGAAGTCTCAGAGCTGACAAAAGACTGCAAACGCAACTCAATATTACGTGGATTTTCACCATCGGCAATGGCAATCAAACCTTCCATCAGCATTTCCTTACGCTGCGCCTGGCGTTGCACCTGACTTTTAATTTTGGCTGCAATGGGCAAAAAAATCAGGTTGGCCGTACCCACGCCATAGATGGTAGCCACAAAAGCCGTGGCAATACCGGCGCCTAGTTTAGAGGGATCAGCCAGATGGCTCATAACATGAATCAGCCCCATGACAGCTCCCAAGATACCTATGGTCGGAGCATACCCCCCCATGGCTTCAAACACGCCGGCTGCCGCTAAATCTGCTTCCTGGCGGGCATAGATATCGGTTTCCAACACGTCACGAATGGCTGCGGGTTCACTGCCATCCACCAGTAATTGCAATCCCGTACGTAAAAATCTATCCGCTTGTTGTTCGGCAACAGGTTCAAGCCCCAATAATCCATCTCTTCGCGCAATATTGCTCCACAACAAAACATCATCCAAAGCCGCCGCCAATGAGGTATTGGGAGGAAAAAATACCCAGGACAGCACCACCAGGGAACGCCGCAGAATTACTAAAGGAGTTTGTAGGGCAGCTGCACCTAATGTACCGCCTATGACAATTAGGAACGCCGGTAAATTGGCCAATGAACCTAGTCGCCCGCCTTCAATGAAATTGCCACCCAGTATGGCTCCCAGGGCCAGCACGGCACCAACAATACTAAGCATGTCCACGTGCGAGTACTCCCCTAGTGCGTTAACATCGCAAGCCGACGACCCATATCACTCAGGGTCAACACTTCATCGGCCAGACCCGCATTACGCAATGACTGCGGCATACCATTAACGACACAGCTGCTGGCTTCCTGCACCCACAGCACGCCACCTGCGGCATGCAGAAGCTTACCGCCTCGTGTTCCGTCATCCCCCATCCCGGTCAAAACCAGAGCCAGGACGCCTGAACCCACCACCTTGGCTGCCGATCCCAGCGTGACATCTACGGAGGGTTTATAGAGACGACCATCATGATCCGCAACGACCTGGGCACATAATACGGCATGCTGAGCCAGCAGCAACTGTTTACCTCCGGGGGCCACATAGGCATGCCCAGCTTTAAGCGCGACACCATCGTGAGCCTCTTCAACACCAATCCGACAGTGTTCGCCCAATCTTTCTGCAAATGCCTGGGTAAAACGTTCCGGCATATGCTGCACAATCAAAATAGGACAGCGGAAGGTCGCAGGCAAAACCTCCAGCACCTGACGTATGGCTAAGGGTCCTCCTGTCGACGCTGCCACAACCAGCAACTTTAGCCGATCCAACGATTTAGGCGCAGCAGGATGGGATGGTGTCTGAGCTGGGCCTGATTTCGCTGAAGGCGGTGGTTTGTTTTCAGTCCTGGCATTTTTGGCTGCTACCAGAGCCAGAATTTTCTCAATCAATAGGGGATGTCCATCGATGAGCGCATCCATCTGGCTTTTAACTAGAAAATCAGCGGCTCCCGCCTCTAGCGCTTTGATCGTCAACCTGGCGCCTTCAAACGTCAGTGAAGACAGCATGATAATGGGGATAGGCCTTTGCTTTCTGATTTCAATCATGGACGTAATGCCATCCATCACTGGCATTTCATAATCCATCGTGATCAGATCAGGCTTTAGATCAATAGCCATCCGCAAGGCTTCTCGTCCATTGCTGGCCTCACCAACCACACGCAACTTGGGACTGCGCTTTAAGAGTTGAACAATTCGGCCACGAAAAAAAGCTGAATCATCGACAACCAAAACAGAAACCGTCATGCTTTCGCCTCAAATGCGGTTGGCGTAGTGCTTCAGCATGCTGGGCACATCCAGTATCATGGCAATCCTGCCATCGCCGGTAATCGTTGCTCCAGCGATGCCTGGGGTGCCTTGCAACATGGTGCCCAGGGGCTTAATCACTACTTCTTCCTGACCAATCAACTGATCAACGACAAAGCCCACTTTTTTAGTGCCCACTGTCACGATAACCACGTGAGCATTATCCGTTATGGGAGGCTGCCCCCAAGCATCAGCGATCAACCATCGCTTTAAATAAAACAGGGGCAGCGCCTTTTCCCGAACGACAATGACATCCTGGCCATCGACCACATTCTTTTTGGAAACATCCATGTGGAATATTTCATTGACTGATACCAGGGGCAATGCAAAGGTTTGATGACCCAGCATAATCATCAAGGTCGGCATGATGGCCAGCGTCAAGGGCACTTTAATGGCGATCAATGATCCTTGATCCTTAACCGAACGCACATCAATGGTGCCATTGAGTTGAGCTATCTTGGTCTTGACCACATCCATGCCAACGCCGCGACCGGAGACATCAGAGATCTCATCCTTGGTAGAAAACCCTGGATGAAAAATGAGATTAAAGGCTTCGCTGTCGGACAGCCGCGAAGCGTTATCTTCATCCAGCAAACCCTTTTCTACGGCTTTGGCTCTCAAACGATCCGGGTCCATGCCTGCACCATCGTCAGAGATGGACAGAACAATATGATCACCTTCCTGTTGCGCGGATAAAACAATACGACCCACGCGGGACTTACCGCGTGCTTCACGCAGAGCAGGAGCTTCAATGCCATGATCCACAGCATTTCTAACCAGATGCACCAGGGGATCAGCTAGCGCTTCAACCAGGTTTTTATCTAAATCAGTTTCTTCCCCGACCAGTTCAAGTTCAACTTCTTTTTTCAGGTTACGAGCAAGATCTCTGACCACGCGGGGAAAACGCCCAAAAACTTTTTTGATGGGCTGCATACGGGTTTTCATCACCGCCATCTGCAAGTCAGCAGTCACGACATCTAAATTGGCTACTGCCTTGGAAATTTCCTCATCAGCATTGGTTAATCCCAATCTGACCAGGCGATTACGAACCAAGACCAATTCACCCACCATGTTCATGATGTCATCAAGGCGTTTGGTATCCACTCGAACGGTGGTTTCCTGTGCCATATCAGCATTGACAGGCTTATCCGTCGCATGTGCATCCGGAGCAGGTTTAGCTTCCGTACGCACCATCACAGGTGCTACCACGGGGATGGGTTTCTCGACGTGAGCTGTTGCCTGGGTTTCAGCATGAGCAGCCACAGCGACCACAGGCGCTTTACCCTCACCATGCAGCTGATCAAGCAACGCCTCAAACTCATCTTCGGTGATTTGGTCACCGCGTTGTCCGGAGGCATCTGCTTTAGGCGCCGTAGCCGGTGCAGAAGCGGCCGGTTTTGCAGCAGGCTGAGGTGCAGCTACAGGCTGCTGGGGTGCAGAGGTCACTTTCTTTTGTGATTGCAGTTGATCGAGCAAGGCCTCAAATTCATCTTCGCTGATTTCATCGCCACTTTTAGCGGCTGCAGTGGCTGCTGCAGGAGGCGGGGACGCAGGCGCCCCACCATCATGCAAAGCATTCATCAGCGATTCAAATTCTTCATCAGTAATGGTATCACTGTTACCCGTTGCAGGGAGGGGAGCCACAGGGGAAGCAACGACCAGCGCCGGTTCGGGTTTAGGCTTGGATTTCACGACAGGAGCAGTTGGAGCAGCCGGAGCACTTACCTTACCGCTGGCTAGCTGATGCAAAGCTTCCAGTAAATCAGGAGCAGCAGGTGTAGGTTCCTCTCTGTTCTGCACCTGACGAAACATGGTATTGATCGCATCCAGCGATTGCAGGATGACATCCATCAACTCAGCACTGATGCTCAACTTATCATTACGGAGCAAATCAAAGGTGTTTTCTGCTGCGTGGCAGACATTAACCAGCGCATCAAGTTGCAGAAAACCGGCTCCACCCTTAACCGTATGAAAACCACGAAAAATGGCATTCAGCAGCTGCTTATCCCCCGGATTATTTTCCAGTTCAACCAGCTGTTCGGAAAGGTGCTCCAGAATTTCTCCTGCCTCGATCAAAAAATCCTGAAGAATTTCATCATCCGCATCAAACGTCATAAAGCCTTGCTCCTAGAAGCCCAGACTGGAGAGTAGATCATCCACCTCATCCTGACCTGACACCGCGTCTTTAATCTTGACTATCCCGATGACCGGACCCTCCAGTTTGTCCCGCTCCGTTAATTCTCGCGGTACCACCTGGTGCTGAATGCCTGCCACAGCATCAACCTGCGCAGCCATTTTCACCAGTTTGACCAGACTTTCTTCGACTTCCTTGACCAGGGTAATCACGCGCTTAATGATTTGACCGGTCAGGTCCTGATAATCCTGAGCTACCACAATATCGTTATACATACGTTTAAGCTGCGTAGCTTCCTGGGCCGTTTGACCTAAAAAATCATCAATCCGCCGGTATAGATCACGAAATTCCTGAGGCTGCATCTCCTTACGCATCAGTTTCTGCCATTCAGGTTTTAGGGTTTGTGCTCCGGACTCGAGGTGATCCAACAACGGCACGGTGGCTTCAATCATATCCATCGTCTTATTAGCCGCTGTATCGGTCATCGTAATCACATAACTGAGGCGATCTGAAGCATCTCGAATTCGGGATAATTCAGCTTTGTCGCGCGCACTAAAATTGGTATCGTTATGAAAATTTACAATGGCATCATGCAAGGTTCGCGTCATTCGCCCTACTTCAGCAAACAAACGCATATCCCGATACTTGTTGAGATCATGGATGACATTTAAGGCCGCTGCTGAATCACCTTTTTCCAGATTAGCCAGCAATTCATGGGCGTATTCCAGCATCCTGCTGGTAACATCATCATCATTATCCGAAGAGGTTAAATCGGTTAATTTGCTCATCCCCACCCTCTCCTGGCTTATTTGCCGCCATCGATACGTTCGAAAATCTTTTCTATTTTTTCTTTAAGAACCTGAGCCGTAAATGGCTTGACGACATACCCATTTACTCCAGCCTGAGCTGCCTCGATAATCTGCTCACGCTTCGCTTCGGCGGTCACCATCAACACCGGCACGGATGCCAAACGCTGATCAGCACGTATGGCCTTCAACAAATCTATGCCGGTCATCCCCGGCATATTCCAGTCAGTGACCACAAAATCGAAATGTGTGCTTTGCAGCATCGGCAACGCTGATTGACCATCGTCTGCCTCTGCGGTATTGGTAAACCCCAGATCACGCAGCAGATTCTTGATGATTCGACGCATCGTGGAAAAATCATCAACGATGAGAATCTTCATATTCTTGTCCAAGGTCACCTCCCCATCTCACGTGCAAAGCACAAAGCAATCCAGTTCTGCCTACAGTCTAGAAGCATCCTGCCTTCTTGCCAGTCAACTTCCCGTCACATTTATCACCGCACCCAAAAAACAGGCGATGAACCCTTATTTAGCATGCCAGTCAACCAGTCTCGCCCTGAGTCTGGCAACCGCCTGCGAGTGAATCTGACTTACACGAGACTCACTGACACCTAAAACTTCTCCGACTTCTTTGAGATTGAGTTCCTCGTCGTAATACAGCGACAGCACGAGAGCCTCACGCTCCGGCAATAACCGGATAGCATCCGCCAGGGCTTTTTGCATGGCTTCACGCGTCAGAATATCCATGACCACATCATGATCATCCTGTTCAGCATGACCGCCATCTTCGGTGACTGCTTCAAAACTGAACAAGCGCGATGAGAGGGCATCGTGAATGATCTGGAAATACTCCTCCAGGGTAATTTCCATGGCGGCAGCTATCTCACGTTCAGAAGGAGTTCTCCCTAAACGATGCTCCAGTTGACGAATGACTTCACTGACTTGCCTACCCTGTCGATGCACTGAACGTGGGGCCCAATCTGCCCGCCTGACCTCATCAAGCATGGCTCCACGAATGCGAATACCGGCATACGTCTCAAAACTTGCACCGCGTGCACCATCATACTTACGCATAGCCTCCATGAGACCTATCATTCCCGCCTGAATGAGATCATCCAGGGCTACAGAATGAGGCATACGCGCCATGAGATGATGTGCGATACGCTTGACCAGGACACTATGTTGCTGCAGCTGAGCCTGATCCAGTCGTTCGCTCTGGTAATTCATGGTGACCACCATGGGGCCTCCCGACTGCAGATCAACCTACACCCTGTACCAGACGGTCCATAAAAAACTCCAGATGACCACGAGCTGAACTAGGCATGGGCCAGTTCTTGATCTTCTGAGCAATGTCGCGATAGGCTAATGCTGAGCGACTACGAGGATAGACATCACAAACCGCCTTTTGACGCTGTACTGATTTACGCAAATACTCATCCCAAGGAACCGCACCCAAGTACACCAAAGCAACATCTAAAAAACGATCAGAGGCATTGGACAGCTTGGCAAAAACTTCATGACCCTCTTGCGGCGTTCTTGCCATATTGGCCAAAATCTGAAAACGATGCACTCCGTATTTTTGGTTAAGAACCTTGATCATGGCGTAGGCATCGGTTAACGAGGTAGGTTCATTAGTCACAACAATCAGAACTTCCTGTGCAGCCCGGGTAAATGAAATGACATGATCCGATATACCGGCAGCCGTATCTATGACCAGGACATCCAGTTCATCGGCCAGTTCGTTAAACGCATTGATCAAGCCAGCCTGTTCTGCCGTGGACAGATCAGCCATGGATTGAGTGCCTGAAGCTGCTGGAACAATACGTATTCCGCCCGGCCCTTCCACCAGAACATCGCGCAAACTACATGTCCCGGCAATAACGTTTTCCAGCGTTTCCCGAGGCGTTATCCCCAGCAGGATATCAACATTGGCCAAACCCAAATCAGCATCCAGCAGAACGACCTTGCGCCCCATTTCAGCCAGACAAATACTTATATTGACGGCAGAGTTGGTTTTACCCACTCCCCCCTTGCCACCGGTGACGGCAAGCACCTGTACCGGATGCGCTACTGACATGAACACCTCAACTGATAAATCTCTCTAGCTTCCCTGCACTAATTGTGGCTGGAATTTACCATTCTGCCAGTTACTTTTGCAGGCGTGCGTGTAGCTGGCTTGGCCATATGCCTTACCAAAGCGACTGCCTGACTGACCAACTGGGCTGCTCGGGGCACAGCAATATCTTCAGGGATACGCTGCCCATTGGTGATATAACTAACCGGCAATGAAGTCATGGCCAATAAACTTAAGGTTTCACCTAAGCTGGTTGCTTCATCTGTTTTGCTAATGATAGCTCCTGTCAGATTAAAACCTGAAAAATCTTCATAATTGCGCTTGAGAACCGCTCCCTGCAAATTCGCCGGCAAAACCAACTGACCTAATAGCCGGTATCGAGATTCAGCCAGCAAACGTTGCTGGGCCATCTGTTCAGGAGCTTGCCGGCTAAACCCAGCCGTATCCATCAACACCAGACGCCTGGGCCCCAGGGCAGCGATCACGCGATCAAGATTATCCCCAGGCTCTACCAGGGATGAACTCACCCCCAATGCCTTGGCAATCTTCTGTAACTGTTCATAACTACCTACCCGGTAGCTATCCGTCGACAGTAGTACCAGTCCACGTGATCCATGACGTATGACATGGCGTGCCGCCAGCTTGGCCAGCGTCGTGGTTTTACCCGCGCCTGTTGGCCCCAAAAGAACCACCACGCCCTGACGATCCACTAATTCAGTCTCAGTATCCATGCGCAAGGATTTAGCCAGACGCCCCAGACAAGCCTGCCAGGCTTTATCCTCATCATGCAGATGGGAAGCAGGCATACTGCTCAACCACGGCTCTATCAACTCATCACCCAGGCCCACCCTTTGCAAACGAGCTCGCAAACGCCCCCATCCGGGTCCATGTCCTCCCGATTGCATCTGCTGGATATCACGCAGCTGTGTACGCAACAGCTCTAGCTCGGCTTTGAGCGCAGCCATATCGTCGTTCTGCCGGGGGGGCTGGCCTTTATCCTGCAGATGCTGACTTAAGCCGGCAAGCTGCTGATCTCTTCCTCCTGCTTTAGGAGCCGCGATAACCGCTTCGACAAAACGGGAGGGCAAACTGATATCCTCAGGCTGATCTACCCCTTCTTCCCTGACCCAAGCTGGCAATAAATGAGGATCTTCTGCCTGCTTAACTTGACGATGACGCGCACGCTGCCTCAACTCATGTTCATGCAGGGCTTGTTCATGATCTAAGGTGGCAACGAGCTCTACCCCCCCAACCACCTTACGATTCTCCAACACGACCGCTTCTGGCCCTAGGTCTGCCTGAACCAGCTTGAGAGCCTCACGCATATCAGCTGCAAAATATCGACGTACGTTCATGAATTACTCCTAACGCCCAGCTGTCGCAAAAATGGTAACTTTGCGGTTATCGGGGATCTCGTTGTAAGCTAGGACCGTCAATCCCGGCAGGCTATAGCGCGCAAATCGGGCCAACATCGACCTCACTCCCATAGACACCAACAGCACAGCTTCCTTACCCGTCATTTCCATACGTGAAGCAGCCTCACTCAAACTACGCCGCAGACGCTCAGCCAGTCCGGGTTCAAGCACAGCATCGCTATCCGTTCCGCCATTACTTCGAGCCTGCTGTACGGACTGAAGCAATAACTGTTCCAATTCAGGCTCCAGTGTAATCACCGCGATTTCATTCTGGTCTCCAGCCACGCTCTGAACGATCATCCGGGATAGGGCTACGCGAACATGCGCCGTCAAGGTATCCACATCCTGAGTGCGTTGCGCCGTATCCGCCAACGCTTCACAGATACTGCGCAAGTCACGAATAGGGATATTTTCACGCAACAGATTTTGCAAAATACGCAGCAACAGGGACAGTGAAACGGGGGATGGCATCAAACTTTCTACGAGGCGGGCCTGCGTTCGCGCCAATTGATTGACCAATTGCTGAACTTCTTCATGACCGATCAATTCCCAGGCATGTTTTTGCATGACACTGTTAAGATGAGTAGCCACGACCGTTGCCGTATCCACCACGGTATAGCCTAGCGACTGAGCATGATCCCGCTGAGTGACTTCAATCCAAACCGCATCCAGACCAAAGGCCGGATCTTTGCACTCGACGCCACGTAAGGGTCCAAACACCTGACCTGGGTTGATGGCCAATTCTTTATCAACATAAGCCTCTGCCTGAGAAACATGGACCCCCATTAATGTGATGCGGTAGGTATTAGGGGGCAACTCCAGATTGTCACGTATATGCACAGAAGGCAGAAGGAAGCCAAGTTCCTGAGATAACTTGCGACGTACACCCTTAATGCGAGAGAGCAACTGACCGCCCTGTTGACGGTCCACCAGGGGAATGAGTCGGTAACCTACTTCCAATCCTAAGCTGTCAACCGGCAATACATCATCCCAACCGATTTCCTTGCTCTCGGCCGCAGCTGCTGCCGTGGCTGGTGTTATCTCGGCTGCAGCCGTCGCTGTTACCACCTGTCGTGCAGCCTGTTGTTGACGCCACAACATCCATCCTGCTCCCCCAGCGATGATCGCCAATAACCAAAATGCGAAATGAGGCATGCCCGGCACCATGCCCATCACTGTCAATATTCCGGCAGCGACAAACAAAGGCTGCGGCGTCCGAAACAACTGAGCTACCAGTTGATCGGTCATACGCTGTGAGGATGAAACCCGTGTAACCAGAATGGCCGAAGCCGTTGATAGCAACAGCGCAGGAATCTGCGCCACAATACCATCACCGATGGTCAACAAAGCATAGGCAGCTACCGCATCAGAAAAGTTCATATGATGCTGCAGCATGCCAATAATGATCCCTCCCAACAGGTTGATAATCAGGATAAGTATTCCGGCAACCGCATCACCACGCACAAACTTTGAAGCACCATCCATGGAGCCATAGAAATCAGCCTCTTGCGCCACTTCAGAACGACGCAATTTGGCTTCTTCCTGATTGATGAGACCCGCATTTAAATCCGCATCGATGGCCATCTGCTTGCCAGGCATTGCATCTAAGGTGAAACGAGCACTGACCTCAGAGACACGCCCAGCACCT
Organism: Pseudomonadota bacterium; assembly: GCA_021804355.1. Classification (GTDB taxonomy): domain Bacteria; phylum Pseudomonadota; class Gammaproteobacteria; order Pseudomonadales; family Moraxellaceae; genus JABEVH01. The sequence continues at coordinate 15,708 of JAJZHP010000041.1, forward strand.
TTGGTGATCACGACAAAATTGATAATGATGAAAATCGTAAATACCACAACACCCACAGCATAGTTGCCACCGATCACCACATGACCAAATGCCTCGATAACACGGCCTGCAGCCTGACTACCCTCATGTCCATGCAGCAGCACAACACGTGTTGAGGCGATATTCAGGGCCAAACGCATAAGTGTTGCCACCAGCAACAGAGTAGGAAAGACCGCAAAGTCCAGAGGGCGCAGGGCATAAATAGTCGCCAGAATAATGACCAGCGATAGCGCTATGTTGAATGAAAACAGCACATCCAGCATAAAAGGTGGCAAGGGCAAAGTCATCATGCCCAGAATAAGCAGCAAGAACAAAGGCACGCCCAGACCGGATTTGAATATGGTTTTCAACAGGGAGGGCCCATCTAGCATCACACACCTACGTCAAAGAGTCGTCATCAACTGACTGCTCTGCAAGAATGATGCACAAATCCCCAAAACTTCATCATAGATGTCTCCCTGTCAAGGACGCGGCGCAATACAAAATACGAGCCTGCTGCCGACCCTCCCTGGAGAAAAATGGCGACCAGGCTGAAACTGTTGGTGGTCCTAGGCACAAAGGTAAGAGCCTTTGGCGGTGGCCGACAAAGCTCAACTGAACCCGATACCGCTATCGCGCTCTGTCGCCCGCCGGAAATCCAGCCCTGAATAGTTTTTCGGCGACGTTGAAAGTCATGGGGCTGCACCAGGTGATGCCATCGCTACCCAGTCTTTCTGTTCATGTACTGATCCGTAGTAAATGCCCGGCCAAGCCGACTGCAACCACGTTTCTAACCCCTATCAAACCCTTGTTGTATTGACAACAGCTACACAAATCGCTAACCATCGTATACTTGTTGTGTTTACATGAGGAGCGTCACCATGCGTGCTGCCGCCATCAATCTACGTGCTCTGCCGGAACAGCGTGACCTTATCGATCACGCCGCAAATCTGCTGGGTAAGAACCGTTCAGACTTCATGCTGGAGGCTGCCTGCGAGCGTGCCCAAGCCGTTGTGCTCGATCAGGTTCACTTCACACTGGATGCGGACAAGTTCCAGCAGTTTGTTGACTTGCTTGATACGCCACCCAAGCCCAACGCTGGGCTGGAACGACTGTTTGCACTGAAGCCTGTTTGGAAAAAGGCATGAGCTTTGACCTTATTGCGCCGCAGCCGCTGACTTTAGATCATCACTGCACCGATTTTTCCTGTGGAGAACCGGTGTTGGATGAATGGCTCAAGCACCGGGCAATGGCCAACCAAGTAAGTGGAGCCAGCCGCACCTTTGTCGTTGCGGATAATGAGCGTCGTATTTACGGCTACTACGCCATGGCGGCCGGTGCTGTGTCGCATCAGATTGCAACCAGCGGTGTGCGCAGAAACATGCCTGATCCAATACCCGTCATGGTCTTGGCTAGGCTGGCCGTTGATCGCCGCGCCCAAGGCATTAAGCTGGGTGGCTCGCTTCTGCAGGATGCTGTAAACCGAGCGGTGAACGTTGCGCAGAATACGGGCGTTCGTGCCTTGCTCGTGCATGCCTTGCATGAACGCGCCAAGCTATTCTACGAGTATTACGGGCTCCAGGCATCTACGGCTGATCCGTTGGTACTGATGCTGCGACTGAGTCACACCAAGCCGTGATACCGGCGACCCGTGTTTGTTCCATATATACGATATACGTGATTTCTCAAATAAGAACGAATGATATTCTCTCCACCAATATAATGCGTAACCTATTGATTTTGAAATTTATATTACGCATTAAACAGGCCATACCCCTAATTTAACCCTCGTATCAAAATCATGGGTCTTGCCTACCGTTCGTCGGGGATTCTCGACATCCGGAGTGTTTGTGTGACCGGATATCGATTGATGCTGCATTAACAGATATCTGGTGTTTGTTTGGCATGCAAGAAAAAGCCCTCACATGGAGGGCTTTTAGAAGCGCGAAGAGCAATCAGGCGGCTTTCTTATCGGTAGATTTCCGACAATTCTTGGCGGAAACCATGAAATCACCACCGATTTTCATGTGCGTGTTCATGAGAATGTCGGTAAAAACCTCAGAAAAACCTCGAAGAAGCGCGTCTTTGTTGGCTACGAAGGCCCTAGCGTCAACGTTCATGGATTTTTCGGTCATTCTATATACCTCAAGCTGTTTTCAGCATTCTGAGCGTTGCTCGGATGTGAAGGCTATGACATACGTCACAAGTTGTCAATCCGAACCATCAAGGTTGAACTCAACCCATCCCCTATAGACACGCATCTTGATATTAGCATTCTCAAGGGTATCTGCAAGGTGCGTAGTGATGAGGGCTGCCATGGTTCTAGCGTCAAGGGGAGACTGAAACCGCATCTTGAGCGTCTTGCAAGGGTGGTTTAGATAAGCAAGCTCGAGACAGCCCACAACAATTTTTGCCCCAAGAGAACCAAGAGAAGACACAGCTTGAAGATCTCGAAAGACTTCATCCTCCTGTGCGCTTTCGTATCGGGGAGCGACGGTAGTGTAAAGAGCTTTCAACCATTTGCTTCCCCATTTAACGTAGCTCACAGTCACAATGGCATCAATCTCCTTGCACTCGTCAGCCAATGCCGCATAGAAGAACACATGAGGTTCTCTTTCCATTCCCCCTTTGAGCCAATCTGTAACACGTAGAAAAGCGCGCTCGTAAGTCTCCCAGGCGAGATCTGCTCCGTCGCTACTGCTGATTACGTCAAGTTGTTGATGCCATTCGACTTTGATCTTCTCAAGCATCTCTGCTGTTATCAGTTCAAGTTTTGTAACCACCATTGTGATATCCTTATCGTTGACTTTGTCGAAAAATAACGTAATACCCTTACGGTCTTCGCTAGCTACAGGGCTAGACTAGCAACTCAGGCATGCTACAAGATATGCCGTCCATTGCATATCTTCCCCCACTGACTCAGAGTACCGGGAGGTCGTCAATCCTACCTCCCCCACTAAGCTGGTACTGTCCAAGGTTCCGCATAGCCAAGACGTCCCTAGTCGAGGGGGTGCACGTGCTCGATATCCGAAGGCAGAAGCTAGCAGATCGCTGCCTGTTCGGAAGGATGTGCTACATCACACCTTTCATTTATGTGTCCGTGCCACCCCTTCCTCACTGTCTACTCAACTCCGACTGCAGATCGGTGTAGATCCTCTGCGCCTCTGCAGTCCGTTGTTCGGGGGTCAATGCCTCCGCGCGTCCCACCTTGCGACCCTCGTTGATAGCCTTCTCGTACAGCTTCTTCTGATACACGTCGGGCAGGTTGTTCCAAGCGTCTGTGCCGACGAGGCGTGAAAGTATCTCATTCAATTTGCAGACCTTCAAAGAGTCGACGTGCGGTTCGACGCTGTGGTTTGGGCAATGCTTGCTCAATCGACAGCCATGAGGCAAGCCTCTGTTGAAAGTCCTCGGTGAGTTTGGGCGTGGGCTGGTGTGTTGCCTCCGATAAACTTGGGGTGATGTGGTGTTCAGATGCTTGCGTACCGTGGGTCGAGATAAATTTAGGCTTCTTGCAAGGGACGAGATGCTTTCGCCACTAACCAGATGACGTCGCCGTATTTCAGCAATGATATCCATAGATAACACTCCAGGTTACTCCAGCTAAAAGCTGGATAATTACACAATCCGGGGTGGAAAAAATTGGACGCTGTTTTCCCCGGAAACCTGGAAAGTTTTGCACGCTGATTTACACTCATTGAATTCTGGAGCATGGCATGACTATCGTCAGCAGTTTTGGCAATAGCATATTGCAGCTGTTAACGCGGGCATAAACCCCCCCCCCTCTGCCCTGAAAAACGCAGAGGCTCCTGTCTAGGAAGCCCTTCAACCGTTTGTCGGATTTAGTTAACAGAAGCAAGTAAACATAAGAATACAGAACTACCGTTTAACACATTCCCCCAAGGATGAATTGAGGAGTGTGTGTTCATGAAATTTACTTTTCTGTTTACCCTCTTGCTAGTGAACCGCCCCGGGTATCGCGGAGGATTAATGTTTTGAGTCAGGTTGCATGGTAGATAGCTTCCTGACTTCGTTGGTACTGTATCTCAAATTCTGCTGGTGGGATATTCCCAATAGACTCAAGGAGT
>JAJZHP010000146.1 GCA_021804355.1 Pseudomonadota bacterium
TCCAGATATTACGCTATCTATGGAGCTAAAGGGATACCCCATTATTATAGGCAGCTCAAAACAAGCAGTCAACGGCATGCTTATATCCTCGCCATGAATGGCGGGGTTTTACGCATAAACTGATAACCCTGGCATACGGCACAGTGTCAAAGGAACAAATTTGCCATCAAATACCCATGCTATTATATTTACAGTGCACAACGTTCCTCTTTAGAGCACAAAATGAGCAACGAGTATAATTACCAACAAAAGACCTTGGGCTCCCGATCAGCGCAGCTAATCGCCGAGCTGAACGAGCAGCGCCGCACCACATTCACCTTGGTGGATGTGTGCATGATCACCGGGCTTTCAGCTGCAGCGGCACGTAGTCTCGTGCATAAGGCGCAGCAGCGTGGTGTGATCACCCGCCTGAAGCCTGGTCTATACAACCTTGTCCCCTTCGAGTTAGGCTGGACGACGGAGCACGTCGACAGCCCCTACGTGATCGCCAAAGAGCTTACCGCCGAGGTGACCTACTTTCTGTCGCACGGTACCGCGCTTGAGCTGCATCGCATGGTGACGCAACCCAACTTTACTATCTTCGTGTCGTGTACGAAACGTATACGCCCGCAAACCGTGGGTGGCTATGATTTCCGGTTCATCCATGTCTCAGAAGCCCAGGCATTTGGCATAACCAAGCACTGGATCGACAAGGAGCGCTACGTGATGATCAGCGACATGGAGCGAACGATAGTCGATGGCCTGAAGCAACCGGCGTTTGCAGGCGGTATCACCGAAGTTGCTAAGGGACTGTGGATGAAGCGCGATGCACTGAAGGTAGATCGGTTAGTAGACTATGCCCTGCGCCTGGACGTAGGCGCTGTTGTCCGCCGTCTCGGGTTTCTGCTGGAGCACTATGGCATGGCCGATGCGCTGGCACTGGAGCCTTTGCGCGCCAATTTGACGGCGACTTATCAGCGCCTTGACCCAATGTTGCCCGCCGGAGGGGCTTTCGTCTCGCGGTGGCGGGTGCAACTTAACGTGACGACTGAAGAACTGGATGCTGTGAGGCTCGGCTGATGATTCCTCAACGCAATATTTCCCGGATATCAAACACCTTGGTGACCGCTAGTGGACGACGCATCCCCGAGGCGGTTATCGAGCGCGACTATGTGCTGGCCTGGTTTCTGACCGGCCTGGCCAGCCATCCCCTGCGCGATGTGCTTGCATTCAAGGGCGGCACCGCCCTGCGGCGGTGCTGGTTCAACGATTACCGCTTTTCGGAAGACCTAGATTTCACTCTGACCCAACCGATCACCTTTGACAAGATACTGGCAGATTTGAATGAGATTTTCGCGGTGGTCGAAGCCGCTAGCGGCTTGGTGATAGCTTTCGACCGCGAAGACCGCCACGGCCACCAAAACTGCCACACATTCTATTTGCGATATCAGGGTCCATTGCCAGCCGCGAACGACGTCAAGGTCGATATCACAATCAATGAGGTCTTGTGCTTTCCCTTGCAGGATCGTCCCATTTTGCGCACCTACGACAACTTCGACGACCTGCCCGAAGGGCCAACTATCAAGGTCTATGCTATCGCAGAAATTGTGGTAGAAAAGCTGTTGGCACTAAGCGACCGAGCACGCAACGAACCACGTGATCTGTATGACCTCTGGCAACTGCTGGGCTCCACCGACTTGCTCATTGAGGAGCTGCGTGGTGAGCTTGACACCAAGTTGGCGTTTCGACAGCGTGTCATTGCTGGCTTGGAACAGGCCATCGCTGCCAAGGAAGATCGCCTGCGAAAACTGTGGGTTACTCGGCTCGCGCACCAGATGAGCAACCTGCCGCCATTCGACGATGTTTTCCGGGAGATATTGCGCGCAGTACGCGCTGCCAACCTACCAAGGGAAGGCTGAGGACCTCATGAGTCGCTCTGGAATACTCCATCGAACACCACCCCTTGGGTCCTCACGGTCCCCTTCATCCCTAGGGATCAAATGAGGTAGATAAGGCACAGTCTGTCCGGCAGCAATCCCATAATTTATCAGTTTGTGCGTAAAACCCTGCCGTTTCCTTAGATCCCACTCTTTTCAGGGGTAGGGCGGGGTTTTACGCACAAACTGATAATTCATACAGCATTTTTTTACAACACCGTATTTTAATAGATGGAATGCCTTGCTTCGTGTACTTAACATGCAAGACACTTGGCCATTATGCAATATCTTAGGGAATCAGGAGTACCTTACCTATATTTTTACGTTCTTCCACAAAAGCATGAGCTTCCCCAGCCGCCTCAAACTTAAAGGTTCTGTCGACATAAGGCCGTACCCAGCCCTCATTGATGCCCTGCAAAATATCTCCCATCCAACGCCTGATCATTTCGGCTTCATGCCAAAGATGTCCCATGTTGACCCCAAAAGCACCATGATTGCGATTCATCAGCCCCACGGGATGAAAAAATGGCATTTGCAGAGCCGTTTTCAATAGCTTGAGTTTCCCCAACACCCCCGAATCCGAAGCAGCTGATATACCAAACATACCTAATCGACCGGTAGAGCGTAGTAACTTTTGCGACTGTCTCCAGCTTTCTCCTCCTAAGGGATCGGTAATCAGTTCCACGCCCCTGTGCTCGGTCAAATTCATCACCTCTGTCGCCCACAGGGGTTGGCGATAATCTATGGCATGATCCAAGCCGCGCTGGCGTAAAAATTCATGTTTATGTGCACTGGCTGTTCCCAAGGTGCGAGCACCTATATGACGCGCCAAGTCTAGGATAGCCAAGCCTACGCCTCCCCCCGCATTGTGAATCAGTAAAGTCTCATGGGATTTCAAATGCCCCATGGCAACCACCAGGGCATAAGCCGTGCCATAAGCGACAGGAACGGAGGCAGCCGCATAATCATCCATGCCCAGGGGTATCTCAAACATCTGTTGCCAGGGCACGTTGACATGGCTGCTGTATCCGCCAAAGCGTGTCAATCCAAAAACTCGTTTACCCAGCCAGGCAGCATCAACTTCACGGCCTACGGCGATGACCTCACCAGCCACTTCATAGCCTACGACCATCGGCAAGGCAGGTGCATCGGGATAAAGCCCCTGACGCGCCATGATGTCAGCAAAATTCACACCAGCAGCAGCTACCTTAATGGTGAGTTCTCCTGGTGCTGGCGCTGACAATAGGGACTCCCGCATTTTCAGATTTTCGGGTCCGCCATGATGTTCGATCACGATTTGCTGTTGGGTAACCATCAAAAAACTCCTGTCGTACTGGATAGGGGGGTATCAGCCACACCAACACATGGCGGTATTAGAACGGCTAAAATCATGATGAGCGCACTGTTAAAGCCATGCTTTTTTCAATCAACAAACTGCGCAGGCTGCCGGGCAAAAACCTTGCCACCGAACTGAGCTTGTTCAACATACCTGGCACATGCAACACCTGTCCCTCTAACATCGCATCAATTGCCTGATGAGCCACTTTTTCAGGTGACATGATCCCTAGGTTACTAACCTGCTCCTGTCCTGCCTGAGCGATGAAATCAGTCTGCACGCCTCCAGGACATGTACAGGTAACTTTGATATTGCTATGACGTAATTCATGAGACAGCACCTCACTCATGCTGATCAAATAACTTTTGGTTGCTGAGTACACAGCGAAATGAGGAGCTGGCAACAAACCTGCCAGAGAAGCTACCGTTAACACATGCGCCGGTGTCCCTTGCTTTAACGCGTACTTGACAAATCTATGTGTGAGCAACGTGGTTGCACTGATATTGAGATCTATGTCGCGTTGCATCCGTTCTTCATCTTGCTCAGCAAACGCATCCCACACAGCAGAACCTGCATTGTTGATCAAGATATTCAAACGCTCGCCACGCAAATCGAGCATGGCAGTTGCCCGATCAATCAATGCAGCTGTTTGGTCTCGATCTAATAAATCAGCGGGACATATGTCAACACTGACATTTTCATGTTTACCAAGCTCCTGAGCCAGGGCCTGCAATCGATCTACACGCCGAGCTACCAGCACCAACGAATAACCTCGACTTGCTAAATTTCTTGCCATCGCCTCCCCGATACCACTGGATGCACCGGTTATCAGTGCTGTTGCCATACCGCCCCCTAAATATGAACATTGTTCACATTATTGATCTTCATGTATCATGTGTCAATACTCAGGAAAAGCAGCCCATTCTGATCATGATATGTAAACGACGCGCCCCAACGCAGATTCGCAGTAAAGAACTGGTCACCTCCCTGCTGCTGACAGCGAAAAGCCTGATTGGAGAGAAGGGATATGATGCGGTTAGCATGCGTGAGATTGCCAAAGCCGCCAACATATCGGCTAGCGCCATCTACCAGTATTTCAAGGATAAGGATGCCTTATTAGCTGAACTGGTTTCGCATTACTACAGCATGACTTTACAGATGACAGAAAGCATGGCCGCTCGCGCCCATACCCTGGAGGATCTGGAATCTTTACTCGAGGAAGCCATTCGCTTTATCTACCATTATTTTCGTCAAGACCGTGATTTGGTGGCGATCTGGAGCGCCGTCTTGGCCACCCCATCGCTGACCACGCTGGAGATACAGGACTGCAGAAAAAATGCAGATGTCATTGTCCATCGTATCATGCAACTAAGACCTGAGCTTCAGCCCGATCAATTGCGTCCCCTGATGATACTTATGGTGCACATGCTGACCGTCACCGTTAGGCTGGCTTTATTCGCAGACCCTGTAACAGCGGAATCCTTACTGGCTGAGTTTCCATCACTATTTGCAGCCCGACTTCATCATCTGTCCACTATCTCTTCATGATCCTGAATAACCTCTCCCGAAAAAAAGCAAAACCCGAATATCCATGAGTTTAGCCACCTGGGTAGCCATGAACTAATAACACGCGATTTTTTGAACCATCCCCCATGCGGTAGTGCATAGCCTTAAACGATCCTAGGTCTGCCATGTATCCGCCTCCTGATCGCTACAATGTTCGCCAGTTAATAGCACTTCACGATGTTAGCTTAGGTGATCGCCAGCTAAGCACAGGCCTATCAAGACGTGCAGAACCATTGAGGCCAATCGCTTGGCCTCAAATGACTTCAAGGGAGTTCAACGCTAACGCTGGGCTAATCCCGAAT
>JAJZHP010000147.1 GCA_021804355.1 Pseudomonadota bacterium
TTATGCAAAGTGGCAATTCTCCACTGTACGGGTTCATGCTCATGCTTGGCCATACGCGGAGCCAGAATTTGCAAGGGCAATGAATCAGCAAAGCCTCCAGCTAAGGCAGGCGCTAATACCTGTGCATCAACTCCTGCATTCTGTGCGAGTGCTACAGCTTCAGCAATTAACAGGCTGTTGGCAGCCACAATCAGTTGATTGCATAGCTTGGTGGTTTGTCCTGCGCCTACCGCGCCCATGGCGCATAATCGTTGACTAAATAGCGGAGTTACCTTTCGACAACGCGCTATGGCGGATGCAGTTCCGCCCGCCATCAGAATGAGCTGACGATTTTCAGCGCCTATAACACCGCCTGACATAGGGGCATCCACCCAAGAAGCCCCCTGTCTATTGACCTCAAGGGCCAAGTCTCGGGTTGTTTGCGGCGATATTGTCGATAAGTCAACGATAAGATGCGCTGAAGTAAGATGGGGGAGTAAACTGTAACTAACAGATTTTACGGCAACATCATCGCTCAGACATAAAAAAATCATGTCTGAGTGCTGGGCCAATTCTCCCAGAGTCTCAGCCTGGGTGGCGCCCAGGTGAGTCAATGCCTGACACTTCTCAGGAGTTCGGTTCCATACCGATAATTTCTGGCCTGCAGCTAGAAGATGTTGGCTGATAGGTAGACCCATCAGTCCTAATCCGATAAACCCCAAGGCCTTGCCAGTGGATCTCATCGTTCCGCCTTGGCAATAATATCGGTTTCACGACGACCAGCTTCCAGCCAGGGTTGTAGGGCAGGTAAAGTCAGTATGCGTGCTGCATAGGCCCGTAGTTCACTGTGCAAGGGCCCCAGCAGGGCATAACGATCTAGCCGAATAATGACGGGGGCGTAGTAGGCATCGGCAATACTGGCTTTGCCATAAAGAAAAGGCCCCTCATGAGTGCGCAAGATTTTGCTCAGCAGTTCATCTATTCGTTTTATGTCGAGCAGACATTCCTCACTCAGTGATACCGGAGCGGGTAGACGGGCTATATTCATCGGGCATTCACGGCGCAGATGCGCAAATCCTGAATGCATGAGAGCACACATCGAGCGAGCATGAGCTCTGGCTGCCTTGGCTTCCGGCCAACCGTAGTTCAGGGAGTAATTTTCATGCAGATATTCGGCAATGCTGAGGGAATCAAAAACCGTGATATCACCGTCCTGGAGCACGGGCACCTGCCCACCATCGGATTTTGCTTCCAATATGTGTTTGTAATCATCTTGATAAAGCCGAATGCGTTCTTCCGTAAAAGGTAGCTCGTTCATGGCAAGTATCAACCATGCACGCAAAGACCAAGATGAATAGCGTTTATTGCCCAAGATGAGATGCATAGCCATAGGGGTCTCCTCAAAGTAGGTCACGGGGCTGAAAGGGGGTCTCCGATTTCTTTCGGTTACGCTCAACCGCTATAGCATGGTTTTTGCCCAGCAATAATCGAATTTGCCAGTACCGTTCGGTAAGTAGACTATGCCAAGCCCCTCCTAGCCAAGTCCGATCAACGAGGCGTTTTGTAGCGGCCACAGCATCGGGAGAACGTAAGCGCAGTTCATGTAACAAGCTGATAACGGCCGCTTGCGGGTCGTCATGGACATGACTGACCAGGCCTAGGGATTGTGCGGTGGTGGCATCCAGTATTCTGGCAGTACACATGAGTTCTTTGGCAATATCAGGTGCCAGGCGGCCACGTAAAGTGACGGTGGCGCCCATGTCGGGTACCATGCCCCATTTACCTTCCATCAAGGACAGATGGCTGTCGCGGTGGGCAAACACCCAGTCAGCCCCTAAAGCTAGCTGGAGTCCAGCACCATAACAATGGCCATGTACCAAGGCAATGACAGGCATGGGCAATTGGCGCCAAATCAGATTAACTCGCTGAAAAACACCTTGCGTGGGTCGAACCAATTGGGTGAAAGCATAAAATTTATCGCGAGGACGCGAGAAAATTCCCGCCAGATCCATACCAGCACAAAAGGAGGGGCCTTCGCCGCGGATAACCACTGCTATGATGTCGCGACGCCTGGATAAACGCCGTGCAACATCAATAAGTTCATGAATCATCGCTAGATTCATGGCATTGTGTTTATCGGGTCGATTCAGGCTAAGCCAAGCAACGCCGTTATCTTCAGTGAGTTGAAGTGTTTTGAACATCATGCTTCCCCGGGGAATCCAAGGCAACTATCCTAACTCAGGCAGCCATGGATTCCCAAGAAGTTAGATGTTCGCGGTCGTGTCAGCGAGGAATAATCTGGCCCCCCTGAACGCGAACAGGTTCGCCGGGTGATAAAGAGGGAGCTGTTGGCGAGGTGAAAACGTGTTCATTGCCGTCTTCTGAGCGAACACTTATCTTCCACTCGGTGCGTTGACGTTCGTGTTTTTCAACAGTATTACCGGCAAATGCACCGCCCAGGGCACCAAGTACCGTGGCTACGGTGCGGCCATTGCCATTACCAATCTGATGACCGATGACGCCACCAGCAACACCCCCGGCTACAGCCCCCAGCCCTGAATCATTACCGGCGATCTGCACTTCATGGATGCTTGTAACTACCCCGCAATCAGGGCAAGGAGGTGCGTTGCTGGGTGCTGGTCCTGAATAGCCAGCCGGGCCAGCACTGCCAGATTGATGTGGATACTCACTTCCGCGGCGATCAGCTAGCCTTGGGGCATGATAGCGCTCGCCTTCATGCTCTGCTCGTGGTGGTGTTGTAGAGGGGGAATTTTGACCATCAGTTGCCGTGGTCGCTACCTGGTCGGGGGCAGCGTGAGAGCCTATCCAGCCGGCCTGACGGGCGACTACCACGCCACTGGCAATGATGACACTGCCCAAGGCAATAGCCATCAGGGGCTGCATCTGTCCTTTTTGAAACGTCAACATAGGTTCTATTCCTTGTAGTTGGGGGGTATATATTACCCTGAATGCTCCAGCACGAAGCAAGATAGATGCCTCCGTTAGCATTCAACGAGGCATAAGATATAGTTCGATAGCCATCATGGCTAGGCAGGATGATTAAAATTGTGACCTTGGTCACGAGCTCGTCCCTCTTGTTCGTTCAGGGTCGGGCCATCTATGATGTTGACTTCTTACTGTGGGGAGAGAAAGTAATGAGTGCTTTTGAACAGGCGCAAAAAGATGTTAAGACGTTGACCCAACGTCCAGATAATAACGCTATGCTGGCCTTGTACGCACATTTCAAGCAAGCTACCGTCGGTGATGCCCAAGGAGATCGCCCTGGTATGTTCGATCTGGTGGGGCGGGCCAAATACGATGCATGGGCCGCTTTAAAAGGCATGAGCTGTGCCGATGCCGAGTTAGCTTATGTGAAAAAGGTGGAATCCTTGTTAGCGGCAGAAAAATAGCAGCTAACTATGGCGTAATTGTTGCGCCTGGTGCTTGATCAGCGCCTGAAACTCAGGCTTCAGGCGATGCAGGCGCAAAACACGGTGGATGCCAAGCTCACTGCCCAGATTAATTCGGGCGGTTTGGTCAATTTCGCTACGCATAGCTAGCAAGGGGAGCATGCCCGATTCATCCATGAGTAAGCAGCCCGGCGGAGCACTTTGGCTGAGTCGGACAGCACAGGACTGTAGCTGCGATGATTGGGATTGAAGCCCATGTACTAGCCCCAGTCGAAGATGGGGCATGGGATGGGTGCCAGCGTGTTCGCAACGTTCCAAGATGAGCATGGCGGCTGATAAGGCGGCCATCTGTCTTTCCACGGGGTCTGTTTGTTCGAAATCAACCCAAATTCCTTGCGGGATCAAGTCTCCAATAACAGTGCCGCCGTAGTTGCTGGCGATAACTTCCAGCATTTCATGCCAGTATTTTAGGGCGGGTAATCCCTGTCTTTCATGCATTTGTTGCAGTAAACCTTGGCTGTCATCCAAGCGTATATGTAATCGACTGACGGCCAGGGCAGCAGGAGTATCTTCCCGCAGAGCTGAAGACCGAGACGCTGTTGTTAAGGGGAGGGCACTTAACAATATGCCGCTTAACAAGGTGATATCGATGGCGAGCAGACCTAATAAGGTGCCAGCTTGCTGATAGAGCACTTGTTCAGCAGGTTCTGATTGCCAGTACAGGCGGATATTGCCCAAGCGTTGACCCTGCAGGGTCACAGGGACATCAATACTGCGAAGACCTTGATGAAAAACACGACCGGCACCCGTGAGTACATTACCCTGAGCGTCCATGATTTCTTCCCCTAGAACGGGAGGGGGGGCAGCCATCTGCTGGGTGAGTACGCTTAAACCCAACCAGTCATGTCCGAGCAGCAAGGGGGTAGCCGCTACCGCCAGTTGATGGGCTGCTTGCTGGACAGCCGTATCCTGATCATGGATGACCACGTTATCCAGGCAGGAAATCAGCAACCAGCTTTGGGCTAAAAATGCCAGAACAAACCAGGCTATCCAGCGGGAAAATCGGGGAGGCAGCGACATAGAACAAAAGCTCGGGTTAATTTTTGGAATGAAAAAAAGCCCATGGTTTTGGGGCAGCCCAGTCTGGAGAAACTATAGCAATGTTCAAGTTGGCAATCCATGCAAGATTGAGTAAGTAACCCATTAAGCTAGAAACATGGCCAGGGTTTCAAGGGATTGTTTCGATATGCGTTGGAATTTCAGCCCCAACCGAAAGCCTCCATCCTGATGACTATAGGCTCCATGTAAAGTGATGACCTCGGCTCGGAAGGGAGGGGTATCCATCAGGGAAAGAGGCATGTAGAAGTAGACCTCGCCTAGTTTTTTAGGTGGCAGGTTGACGTCTATCACGATGGAAAGACCGCCCATACTGATATCCATGCCTTGTGATGGGATGATTTTCTCATCGCAGCGCAAGAGCACCTTGCAGCGGATAGGTTTTCGCTTCATGGAGCGGCGTTCATCATTCATGGCGATATCAGTATATTCAGGCCTCAACACGGTTAAGTTTATCAGTTTGTGCGTAAAACCCCGCCATTCATGGCGAGGATATAAGGATGCGGGCTGGGGCATGTTCAAGACTATGCTGGAATACAAATGTAATCATGCTGGCGTAGTCTATGAAGTCGTTAACGAAGCGAATACCACCGTAACCTGTCCCTA
>JAJZHP010000042.1 GCA_021804355.1 Pseudomonadota bacterium
AAGCACCTTGTGTCACCAGGGACTGCATCATCAGTTCAAGCAGATACCCTGCTTGGGACAAACTACCTGCTTTAAGACCCGCATGGTAGCGATGGGGCATAGGATCTGTATAGGTACTGATCCAAGGACCATAATCACGTCGCAATTCATCAAGGTCATAATACCAGTGCGGGCCTAAAGCCAAGGCATCACCCACCAGCGCTCCCATAAGCGCGCCCTTGGCGCGCTCAACTATCCCCTGCGGGTCATCGTGTTCAGTCATGAAGCAACTAACTCCTTAGTCAACATCAAGACCTTCACGATCCCACAAGTTTAGGGCTGACTGTCCTGCTGTTGGTTGGCAAAGTAATCTTCTTGCAAAGCCAAACGAGTAGCCTGAGCATCTTCCTGCTCATCTCGATTCTGTAATTGTCCCATGGTACCCCAAACAACACACAGTGTCAGGAATACGCCCAAAACGGCAGCTAGCTTTCCCATCATGCTTCTCCTTGTAAGAGCCCATGTCAGCAAGGAGGTATTTGCAAATAAAAGGCCAACTTTTAAATAAAATATAACTTATTGCTTTGTAATGTTTTTTTAAAAAACACGTAGCTTTTGTTGTTTAAAACTGCACTAAACTGGAACAACTAACCCTCATAAGCACAATAATGCATCATCGACCGACCAAGTCGTATACGTTGGGTCGCGCATTAACCAAAAACAATCGTCTTGTTGCCATGTAAAATGATGCGATCTTCTAGGTGCCAGCGTACCGCCCGAGCCAGAACTTGCCGCTCTAAATCTTGCCCTAAAGCTCTCAGGCTCTCCACATCATCACGATGCGAAACACGACTGACACCCTGTTCGATGATAGGTCCTTGATCAAGGTCAGCCGTGACATAATGGGCCGTAGCTCCAATCAGTTTGACCCCCTTATCATAAGCCTGCTGATAGGGATTAGCTCCGACAAAAGCCGGCAAAAAAGAGTGATGGATATTAATAATACGATGCGGCCAAGCTGCCACAAATGCCGGGCTCAGGATCTGCATATAGCGCGCCAGCACCACCATATCTGCCCCCTGCAGCAAGGACTGAACGGTGGCCTCGGACTGCTCGCGACTGTCAGCGGTAAACGGCACATGATGGAATGGCACACCAAAACGCTCTACTTCATCAGCCAGATCAGGATGATTACTGATGACAGCATGTATATCACAAGGTAACGCCTGCCGAGACCAACGCCACAACAACTCCAGCATCGCATGATCATGACGAGAAACCATAATTGCGATACGTTTGCGATCAGCCGCAAAGCTTAGTTGCCAGGTCATACCATACCGATCCGCAACAGCTTCTTGAAAAGTTGTTGATAACACATGACGAGATAGGTCCATATGCGGCGTCTGAAACTCAAGGCGCATAAAATAGGTTCCATGCTCAGGTTGGGTCGCGTACTGATCAAGTGCAGTTATATTGGCACCATGATTATAAAAGAAGCTGGAGACAGCACTCACGATCCCGGGGCGATCAGGACAGGTAATCAGTAGCCTTGCTGTGGTCTGTACATTCATGAACGACTGCATCCTTACTTGGAATTTGTGGAATAGAACAACTGCTGACGATAAGCCGAAGGCGTTGACCCCGTCCATTTGCGAAATGAACGATGAAATGAGCTAGCCTCTGAGAACCCCATCATCAAGGCAATTTCTTCAATAGACAAATCTTCACGGCGCAAATAAAAACAAGCAGCATCGCGTCGCAGTGCATCACGAATCTCACGATAAGAGGCGCCCTGTTCACGCAGGCGCCGTCGTAGCGTCGTCGCAGGCATACTTAATCGTTGCGCGACTTCATCAAACCCTGGCATATCTTGCCCATAGTCGCGGCTAAGGATGACCTTGATCTGACTCGCCAAATCCTGCTCCAGTGGCTCTCCCTGTATCAACTCTGCCATGGAATCGCGCAGAAACCGAGATAATGACAACGCATTTTGCACTAACGGACGTCGTAACAACTCCGCTGGAATGCGAATACGATTCATAGGTTGATCAAACAGCAGGGGACAGGCAAAAAGATAACCAAACTCAGCCGCCTCAGGGGGCGCTGAAAAATCGAACTCCAAAGCCAAGGGAAGTACAGGCTTACCGATCAGCCAGGACCAAAAGCGTAGCGACAAAAACATCACCGCTTCAATCATGATCTGGCGATGGTCCAGGGGTGGTAAAGCGATACGAAATTCAGCCTCATCACCGTCAATGATCAATGCCATGGTAGAAGGAAAATCAAACATGCCATAAAAAGCGGCACTGCGCTCAATCGCCTTGCCCAAGTCCCTGCAGTTGATAACGGCATGAGCCATCATGGAGAACGTGCCCGGACTAGATCGACGCCCCCGACCCAAACCAAGAAACTCATCTTCCGTAGCCTGCATGACCGTTTGCAACATGCCAATAAAAGCAGATTGGTCGACACGAGCACTCGGCTGTAACAACAATTCAGGCGACAAACCATGCTGAGTAAACAACTCGGAGAGATCTACCCCCTGACGGGCAGCTCCTGCCAGAATCTTAGTCACATAATCAACGGATATGCTGGCGCCTCCCTTCATACAAACGTCCTACGTTGATACAGTTTTTCCATACCTCAGTGTACTTTCTCACCTACCCGCTGCCACCCATCTTGCCTACACCTTATTTTCCTTTATCTGAACGCAGTCCTGGCGGGGTCATACCCTTAAAAGCTGGTGGCATAGCACCCCCCCCCATACCCGGCGGCATACCTCCCGGAAAAGCTCCTTTTAATCCTCGCATCATTTTCATCATGCCTCCTGGAGAAGCCATCTTTTTCATCATTTTCTCCATCTGAGCATGTTGTTTGAGCACGCGGTTCACGTCCTGAATTTGTGTGCCCGAGCCCATGGCGATACGACGCTTACGCGATCCATTAATCACATCAGGGCGATGTCGTTCTGTCGGTGTCATGGATAAGATAATGGCCCGCATTTGTTTCATCATACGATCCGGCGCCTGATTCTGCCCAAGCTGATTCAGCATGGCGGGACTGACTCCCGGCAGTTTATCCATCATGCCCATCATGCCGCCCATAGCATCGAGTTGAGAGAACTGATCTAGCATGTCCTGCAGATCAAAACCTTTACCCTTTTTAAGTTTTTTGGCTAGTTTTTCTGCTTTATCCTTATCCAGAGCCCGCTCAGCCTGTTCAACCAGCGTGAGCACATCCCCCATTCCCAGGATACGTGATGCCATACGTTCAGGATGGAAGAGCTCCAGAGCATCCGTTTTTTCTCCCGAACCCAGAAACTTGATAGGCTTGCCTGTTAAAGCACGCACCGAGAGAGCAGCACCCCCTCGCGCATCACCATCAACTTTAGTCAGAATGACCCCGGTCAGGGGAAGCGCAGCATTAAAAGCACGGGCTGTATTGGCGGCATCCTGTCCGGTCATGGCGTCCACGACGAAGAGCGTTTCTACCGGATTAATAGCCGCATGCAAGGCTTGAATTTCCTGCATCATGGCTTCATCGACGTGCAGACGACCCGCCGTATCAATAATGACAACATCAACCGCTTTAATTCTTCCCTCATGCACGGCAGCTCTGGCTATATCTACCGGCTTTTGATCCGATGTTGAAGGGTAAAAGAGTATGCCTAAGTCTCGGGCTAAGGTTTCCAACTGCAAAATAGCGGCGGGCCGGTAAACATCAACCGAGGTCACCAGCACAGACTTCTTCTGATCCTTAAGATGACGCGCTAATTTGGCGACCGTTGTCGTCTTACCAGCACCTTGTAGCCCTGCCATCAGGATGACAGCGGGTGGTGTAGTCGACAGGTTCAATGAGGCATTGGCCTCACCCATGATCTGAACCAATTCATCATGCACAATTTTAACAAACGCCTGTCCTGGCGCTAATGACTTGAGAATTTCCTGCCCTAAGGCCTCTGACCTGACTTTATCAACAAAGTCCTTAACCACAGGCAAAGCAACATCGGCCTCCAGGAGCGCCATGCGCACTTCGCGCAGGGTATCTTTGATATTGTCTTCGTTTAATCGACCACCACCTGCTACGGTTCGCAAGCTCTGGGTCAATCGTTCAGTCAGATTTTCAAACATGTCGGCCTCATCGCAGACTGCAAAGTGTGGCATTATAGCCTCCAAGCGCAGCAATGAAACCCATGATTCATCTCTGGCCCCTCTTTCAGGTTGTCGCTTCGGGTGTTGCTGTGCGAAACTTATGGGCGAAGAAGGAACCGTTTGTGCATAACATGGCTCTTGTTGCCGGATTGTCAGCTGTCATACTTTATTTACTAGCCTCCTGGATATCAGGCCGGGCGCTGTGGGCTAATCGTCCACAACAGCGCATTCCTGTCATGGCTTTAGGGGGATTGGCCTTACCCTTACAACTGCTATCCCTGCATGAACAGATACATGGACCTGCCGGCCTCGATCTCAGCCTGTTTCATATGTTGGCATTAGTCAGCTGGATGATGGCGATGCTCACGGTTTTATTCAGTATTTATCGCCCCGTCATATCCTTAAGCGCACTTGCCTTTCCACTGGCGGGGATGAGTACCCTGGCATCCCTGCTGATACCCCTGACTTACCATCCTGTTGAACATCTCTCTCATGCGGGCGAAGCCCACGTCCTATTCTCTATTCTGGCTTACAGCTTGTTTTTTGTTGCCGCCGGCTTGGCCATGCTTTTATTTATCCTCAATCGGCGTCTAAAACTTAAGCAACCCTTGCCTACCCTCAGATTATTGCCGCCGCTACAAACCTTGGAAACCTTGCTATTTGAAACCCTGGTCGCCGGTTGGATCTTGTTAACCCCGGCCATTGTGCTGGGTTTATTCGTCGTCCATGACTTACGCGCTGAACACTTAGTCCATAAAACGGTATTCTCTGTCGCAGCATGGTTATTATTTGCGACACTGATCGCTGGCAGATATCGCTTGGGTTGGCGCGGCCCGCGCGCCGTACGCATGACACTCTTTGGCTTTGCCCTGCTGATTGTGGGTTTTTACGGATCCAAAGCTGTACTGGAGTTGGTGCTGCATGTTAATTAAAGCAAGGAGCTGAAGCGTGACGGCAAGCAGTTCCCCAACCGGATTACTGATAACCCTGTTCTTTTCGATTATGGGGTCAGCCTTCTTCTCGGCAGCTGAGACCGGCATTATGACCGCCAACCGCTACCGGCTCAGGCATCAGGCTAATCTTGGACATCGCCATGCAAAACGTATCTTAGACCTGCTAGCTCAACCCCAACGCTTACTTACTCTGGTTCTCATTGGTAATTCGGCGATGAATATCTTGGCTGGATCCGTGGCAACCCTGTTAGGTTTAGCACTGCATGGAGATGCAGGCATCGCGTTAAGCACGGGTATTCTCACTTTCCTACTACTGATATTTGGTGAAGTTGGACCTAAAACTTTTGCAGCAGCTCACCCCGAGAAGGTCGCCTACCCGACCGCGTTTATCCTGACTTGGTTATTAAAAATAACCCACCCTGTGGTCAATGCCGTCAATGCCATAGCCAGCTTTATTTTTCGGTTTAATATTTTAAATCCCAGCCAACAAGAAGAACTGAACAGCGAAGAATTACGCTCACTCGTCCATGATTCCGGGCACGTACTGCCTAATCAGCGTCGCGGCATGTTACTGGGCGTACTTGATCTGGAAACCATCTGCGTGGATGACATCATGATCCCTCGCCAGGATGTGGTCGGAATCAATATTGAGGATGATGTGGAAAGTATCGTTCTCCAATTACGATCCGTACAACATACCCGCTTACCCGTATTCAAAGGTGAACTGAATAATTGCATCGGCATATTGCATGTGCGTCATACCACACGGTTTCTGCAATCGGATAACTTAACCCGAGCAGAAATCCTGCAACATGTTCGTGAACCCTACTATGTACCTGAGGGCACCTCATTACCCGCGCAGCTCAGGAACTTTCAAAAACAACGGCAACGTATGGGTCTGGTCGTTGATGAATACGGCGATATACAAGGCGTGGTAACCCTGGAGGATATCCTGGAAGAAATCGTAGGCGATTTCACCACCAGTGTAGGTGACCACAGCAAATCCCTGGAAGCACAACCGGATGGTTCCTATCTGTTCGATGGGAGTATCAGCCTGCGTGAATTAAATCGACGCTTGCACTGGCATCTGCCCCAAGATGGAGCGCGCACCTTAAGTGGCCTTATTATTGAGTACCTTGATGTCATCCCAGAATCTCCACTTTCCTTACGCATAGAAAACTATGTGATTGAAGTGCTTCAGGTCCGTGACAATACGATTAGGTCAGCTCGCGTCAAACTCTGGAACGAATAACCATGACCAGCCCCACCTTGGCCTTGACCCTCGATCTGTTACGGCAACCGTCGATTACGCCGCTTGATGCGGGATGTCAGACCCTCATGATGCAACGACTGCAGGGCTTAGGGTTTGTATGTGAACCCATGCGCTTTGGTCTTGTTGATAACTTCTGGGCTCGTCGTGGCACGCAAGGACCGCTGCTTGTTTTCGCAGGACATACCGATGTCGTGCCTCCTGGTCCCACGGAGCAATGGATCACCCCTCCGTTCGAACCGGCTTTGGAAGATGGCTGGCTACGAGCCCGCGGAGCGGCGGACATGAAAGGCTCCTTAGCTGCCATGATCATTGCCTGTGAGAACTTCATCCACCAGCATCCTCAGCACGCTGGTAGCCTGGCATTCCTGATTACCAGCGATGAAGAAGGAGTTGCCACGGATGGAACCCGCAGGGTGGTAGATACCCTGATGGCTCGACAAGAAATTCCTGACTATTGTATCGTGGGAGAACCCTCCAGCCATCAGCGCTTAGGTGATACGATCAAGGTTGGTCGACGCGGCTCTTTGAATGCTGTGCTCTGCGTTCATGGCAAACAAGGCCATGTAGCCTACCCACAACGCGCTGATAACCCCCTACATCGTGCCCTGCCTGCACTGACTGAATTAACTCAAGAGGTGTGGGATCAGGGCAATGCTTTTTTCCCGGCAACATCCCTGCAAATATCCAACATTCATGCAGGCACAGGTGCCAATAATGTCATCCCAGGAACCCTGGAAGTTGTTTTTAACTTCCGATTCAGTACGGAAGTGACTGAAGAGCAATTGCGCATACGCACAATAGCCATCCTGGATCGCCATGGGCTGTCCTATGACCTGACGTGGCAACTGAGCGGGTTACCCTTTCTAACCCGGCAAGGCGCCTTGCTAGAGGCGGCCAAAAGCACTATCCAAGAGCAACTAGGTATTGATACGGATTGCTCAACGACAGGAGGCACTTCTGATGGTCGCTTCATCGCCCCGATGGGAACCCAAGTCATTGAGCTAGGTCCAATTAACGCCACCATCCATCAGATT
This sequence comes from Pseudomonadota bacterium, assembly GCA_021804355.1. Lineage (GTDB taxonomy): Bacteria > Pseudomonadota > Gammaproteobacteria > Pseudomonadales > Moraxellaceae > JABEVH01. The sequence continues at coordinate 7,391 of JAJZHP010000042.1, forward strand.
AATGAGGCGGTGAGCGTTCAGGATCTGGATACCCTGACCTCCCTGTATCAGGGCATTCTGGAAAGATTAATGCTGTAGTAGTCAGTATTTCTCTGCCACTTCACGCAACCGCATCAAACCCTCTTGGGCAACGCTGGCAATCAAGGTGCCATCCTGGCTAAAAATACTACCACGATTGGTACCTCTCCCCCCGGCTGCTCGTGGCGAATCCATTTGATACAACAACCACTCATCTACGCGAAAATCCTTATGAAACCACATGGCATGATCCAAACTTGCTGCCTGAATATTGGGCTGCATGAAGGAAACACCATGGGGAAGCATAGCGGTTCCCATCAAGGCAAAATCAGAAGCAAAGGCCAGTACACTTTGATGCAATAAACGATCATCCGGCAATCGTGACTGTGCCCTCATCCAGTGATAACGCAAAGGCTCCTGCATCTGTGGAGCAAATGGATTGACAGGATTGATCGGACGAATTTCTATCGGACGTTCACGACAAAAAGCATCACGTATTTTCTCAGGTAACAAATGAGCGATACGAGAGCGCAACTCAGTCTCATTAGGTAAATTTTCCGGAGCTTCCACGTCCGGCATGGCCATCTGATGATCCAGACCATCCTCATCTCTGGCAAAAGAAGCCATCAGCATAAAAATAACCTCACCATGCTGAACAGCCTTGACTTGGCGGGTACAAAAACTTTTGCCATCGCGCAAACGTTCAACCAGATACACAATAGGGGCATGAATATCACCAGCCCTTAAAAAGTATCCATGCAAGGAGTGGGCATAACGATCATCAACAGTGCGCCCTGCTGCCATTAAGGACTGTCCCAAGACTTGTCCACCAAACACATTTTTTCCGACAATATTGCGGCTAGGACCACGGTATATGCCCTGTTCAATACACTCAAGATCGAGTAATTCCAGCAACTCATCAATGATATTAGCCACCAGCATCTCCGAATAATTGCATACTGAACCATACTAGCAGGGCTTTAGCTTATCTGTCACCCCGCCATCGTTCGACATCCTTGATTGAAAATTTACGCTGGAAAGCCTAAGCTCACCAAGTCACAGGAGGAATGAACATGAGCAAAACATCCAAGGCTCCTAAGCCAAGAAATTTTGTTGCCAAGTACGCACGTCTTGAAGGATATATACATCAGGATAAAAGCGGCGATTATGCCTCGCGCTGCCGCCAGAAACGGCAATGGAAGCGTGACCTGAACCCCGACCTTGCTCGGGGTTCTTCGTTTTTAGAGCTAACATCCTCGAGTTTTTTTACTCTGGTTCGGATGATGCTCCAGGTTCGACCGTAACGCTCACTGTCAACTCGTGAGCCCCTCCTCCCTGAATGACGCCTCGTACCGGTGATACATCACCAAAGTCCCGTCCCCAGGCCATCACCACATGCCGCTCATCCGCTAAACATCCATTGGTCGGGTCCCATTCCACCCAGCCACATTCAGGCATATACACCGCAACCCAGGCGTGCGTTGCATCGACACCCTGTAACCTGGGCTGTCCTGGGGGCGGCTCTGTAAGCAAATAACCCGATACATAACGTGCAGCCAACCCCAAGGAACGCAAACTGGCTATCATCAGATGCGCAAAATCCTGGCATACCCCGCGACGCTCCAGCAAAATATCCATCACGGGTGTCTCAATCGTGGTTGATGCAGGTAAATAAGTAAAATTCTGATAGATGTATTGGTTCAGCGCATCAATGGCTTCCCACAGCACTCGCCCACGCGGAAAAAAATCACGTGCAAAATCAGCTAGTTGATTTTTAACTCGCACGTAAGGTGACTGATAAAGATATGAGGATACTTCCAGAGGAGTATCTCCTCCATAGCGTAAGTGACGAACCGTGCTTTCCCACGCGTTAGACCGGCCCATGTTCAGAGCCCAAGGGCGAGCGTCAACTTCTGCACAGAGTAAGAGTGAAATATCCAGATGTTCATGGGAAAATTCCATGGCCACATACTCTACCTGATTGCCCCAAGGATCGACACTCACGAATCTTTGTGTAGGCTCTGGATCGATGCGTACTTGATAGCACCTGATGCGTTGCCAATCCATCTGCCTGGGTATCAGATGCAGAAGGTGTTGAGCATGGGTAACCGGCATGCTGTAACGATACATCGTCGTATGCTCAATACGATAACGTAGGGTCATTAAGATGTCTTCAGCGAGACAGACGAAGCACTGACATGCACAAAATAGTCTGTCGTCAGGGTATCAGAAATGTTCCGACAACTTTCAGCCAACCTATCCAGTGCACTAGCCAGATTCTCCAGCGAACCAAGGTATGCCTGCGAGGGCTTTTCTAAGCTTATTGAAGATTTAAGCGCACGCAGAGAGGCGCAGGCATTCCTGAACCTATCGGGGATCATAAAACCCATCAGTGTGTTTAAGCGACTCAAGGATATCTCCAGAGATAACACCTGAAAAATCACAGAACAGGGGTTTTCTTCATCCCAAATGGTCAGCTCAAGGACAGGAACCAGTTCAGCTTCATGCTGATAGAGGTAACGGTAACTTTCCGTACTAGCGAAAAGCGTCAGCAGAGTATCCAGGTCCCGATCAGGAGCGTCAGCCCGCAACCATCTTCCCCATAGCGATGTCGCGTGTTGTAATCGCTCAATATGCCTGCCTGCACGATGCACATACCAGGCAGCATCACGTCGCATACCGTCCCAGGCAAAACCAGATAGAGTCTTGCATTCCCTCAAACTCGTATCCAATCTGGCTAACACCTGATGTGGACGCATGCTTAACCCCATGCCGCCTTGTAAAGCTGAATTTAGCCGATTGAGTGAATGCTGATGTTCCACTGAAAGCCTATCTTTGAGATTAGACGCAGCCCTGACAGCACTCGCCACCATGTTGACCAGACTTACCCCTCCCTGATTTAAAACTGCCTGCATCAGAGAGTGCTGTAATTTTTCAGCCTCAACGGAGTCCGGGATAAAACCCCAACGACGTAATTGATCTAGCAAATGCTGTTGGCCCACAGAGGAAGCCATCAAAGCATCCAACGAGCCCGATAAAGCTGCTCTTAACAAACGCGCCATAAACTCAACACGGTCCGCATAACGACCTAGCCAGAACAAATTTTCAGCAATTCGACTCACGAGTACAGGATCACCTCGAATGCCGTGGTGTTTAACCAAGGATGGACGCACATAGTGATCCTGAGTAAATCGCTCAGATGAACGCACCCAGGTGTCTTTACTACTGCCACCACGTTGCATCGAAATAACTTTCGCGTGAGCGGCGGAGGCAACGCGGGTCAGACCACCTGGTATAATCTGGTAGCCCTGAGCTGTGGCCACGGCGTAAACCCGCAAGCCCACGGAGCGGGGAACGATCTTGGCAGGCCCCTGTTCGGCTACTACAGGAGCCTGTGCCAACGCCACTAACTCCTGAGCCACATAAGCCTGTGGTAACCGCGCAATACGCGCCATCCATGCGCGACGTTCCTCCTCACTCAGGGTGTACCCAAATACAGGTTCCATACTTTGCGATGGGTAGGTGGGTTTGATGACTAACCGGTCCAGATTCTTTAAAACAAAATCTTTGGCAGGAACTTCGCCACACCACCAAGTAGCTACCGCTGGCATCAATAAAGGTGTTCGTGTCAAATGTTCTGCAATCGCAGGTAAAAATGCCAACAACCCTGGGGATTCTAATACTCCGCTACCTAAAGCATTAGAAATAATCACCCTACCCGCTCTAACCAAGCGCATGAGACCAGGGACGCCTAGCGCTGAACCCGCGCGTAGCTCCAGCGGATCACAAAAATCATCATCTAGCCTACGTAAAATACCATGAACGCGCTGTAGGCCAGTCAACGTTTTGAGATAAAGATTTTGCCCTCGTACCGTAAGATCTTGTCCCTCGACCAAAGGCACGCCAAGATAACGAGCCAGATAGGCATGTTCAAAATAGGTCTCATTCAAGCCTCCTGATGTCAACATAACGACATGAGGAGTCTCTCCTGCTTCACAAGGAGCCAAGGCTAGAAAATTGGAAAAAAAAGCATCCACATAAGCTGTCAGTGGTTTTATATTCAAGGCATTAAGCTGCTCAGGAAACAGCTGGGCGACCATACTGCGGTTTTCAAGTGCATACCCTAAACCGGAGGGCACTTGGGTACGATCGGCAATGATCCACCATTGACCATCGGGAGATCTGGCCAGATCAGCTGCATAAAGGTGCAAATACTGACCATTCGGCGGTTTGACTCCTTGGCAAGGCCACAGATATCCATCATGCCCATAGACAAGCGCAGGCGGTATAAGTCCATCTCTCAACAAAGATTGCGATCCATAAAGGTCAGCGAGTACTTGGTTGAGTACATCCGCACGTTGAGCAATAGCAGCTTCAATGCCTTGCCATTCATCTTCGGGCAAGATCATCGGTAAGACATCCAGTGACCAGGCTCTATCAGCTCCTTGAGGATCAGCATAAACATTATAGGTGACGCCATGTTCACGTACACAGCGCCGAAGGTGCTCCTGATACTCAGGCAATGCCCCCACCCCTGTGGAATGCAAAAAGTGGATAAACTCACGCCAATGAGGACGTACGCAACCCACTTCCGTCATCATTTCATCAAAGAAACCCGTAGCATGTTGGTAATCCTGCAACAAAAAATCTGTCATCACATATCACGACCCAGGTTTCAGGGACAGCGCAGATCGAGTGTCAATGGCATTTCCGGTTTCAGGTGAACTTTCATGGGTTCAACCTGCCCCGGCGTATGTCCCATGCGGAAAAACCTCGACAATCTGCGACTCTCGGCCTCAAAAGCATTCACCGGAAATTGATCATAGCTGCGACCACCAGGATGCACCACATGATACTGGCATCCCCCCAGAGATCTGCGCATCCAGGTATCGTAAAGATCAAAAACCAGGGGAGCGTGTATACCTATCGTTGGGTGTAAAGCGGAGGCTGGTTGCCACGCACGGTAACGCACCCCAGCTACATATTCTCCCGCTGTACCGGTAGGGTGCAAGGGGATAGGGACTTGATTGACTAGCAGCTGATAACGATCTGTAATCATCCCCCTGACTTTAATCTGCAAACGTTCCAAAGAAGAATCGACATATCGAACGGTTCCCCCAGTAGCTCCTTCCTCTCCCATAACATGCCAGGGTTCCAAGGCGTGACGCAATTCAACATCGATACCCTGACAACAAAAATCACCTAATTTCGGGAAGCGAAATTCCCTATGGGGTGCAAACCAAGAAGCCTCAAGATGAATATCAAATTGCTTCATCTCTTCCAGTACGTCAGAAAAGTCCTGCTCTATAAAGTGGGGCAACAAGAATCGATCATGCAATTGCGTACCCCAGCGAACAAGACGATCTGGGGTATAGGGTTGCTCCCAAAAACGCACCACCATGGCTCGCAAAAATAACTGTTGTACCAGCGACATGCGAGCGTGAGGAGGCATTTCAAATGCACGTAACTCTAATAAACCTAAGCGCCCCGTCGCAGAGTCGGGTGAGTACAGTTTATCGATACAAAATTCGGTACGATGCGTATTACCCGTGACATCCACCAGCAAATTGCGCAGCCATCGGTCAGTCAGCCATGGAGGCACCGGACCTACATGACGATTCATCTCCTGAAAAGCAATATCCAGTTCATAGACCGCATCATTACGTGCTTCATCCACACGTGGAGCCTGTGACGTGGGACCTATAAATAATCCTGAAAATAAATATGAGAGTGAGGGGTGATTATGCCAGTAGCTCAGTAAACTACGGAGAAGATCGGGACGCCTTAGGAAAGGGGAGTCCTGAACCGTAGCTGCACCCAAAACAAAATGGTTGCCGCCTCCTGTGCCGCCGTGGCGACCATCCATCATGAACTTTTCAGAAGTGAGATGACAAACACGAGCCTGCTCATAAAGATGAGTCGTTCTTTCAACCAGTTCATGCCAATTAGCCGCAGGATGTACATTGACCTCAATAACCCCTGGATCCGGCGTTACACGAAAATTGATAAGACGAGGATCAGCGGGTGGTTCATAGCCTTCCAGTAATACCTGTAAATCCAAGGCCGCAGCGCAGGACTCCACGGCCGTGACCAACTCCAGATAGGCATCCAAATCAGCGAGCGGGGGCATAAACACATAAAGATGCCCATCACGAGGTTCAACGCATAATGCGCTCCGCGTTATGCCGCTTGCTGATTCTCCGACTCTGGGGACGTTTGCTACACCTTGATTACCCGTGTTAAGACTCGCGCGACGCACTGACTGCCTGAGCAACACATCATCGAGTTGCTGCCGTAATTGGTTATAGGCAGGCAGCGCTGAGAACACCGAGCCCGGATCAGGGGCATGGATATAAGGATAATCTTCCTCCTTCACCCAAGGCAGGGAATCTAAAGGCAACCGATAACCCATAGGCGAATCACCTGGCACCAGATAACAACGTTCTTGCCGCAAAAACCAGGAACCACTTAACCAATGACCTTCACGACGCTGCAGGGGAAGTACCGATCCCTTGGGAGTTTGCAGTCCTCGTTCAAAGAACTGGGCCAGACGCTTGCGCTCAAGTTCATCCTTGAGATTTGAGGTTAAGGGATCCACATTGACCGGTAATTTACGTTCACGCCATAGGTAGTAATAAACATCTTCATAGCCATGAAAGACATACGCTGGATCAGTCCCTAATCGAGTCGCTAAGGCCATAAGAAATGCGTGAGCCGTCTCCAAGCTCACTTCCCCAGCCTCCGTTTCATCGGCATAACGCGCAGAGTCCTGCCATAGGGGTTCTCCATCCCTGCGCCAAAAACAGTTGAGTGACCATCGCGGCAAGGGCTCGCCGGGATACCATTTACCTTGCCCGACATGCATAAGTCCATGCGGTGCGTAATGCTCGCGTAAGCACTGGAACAGGTGATTGGCTCGTTTTCTTTTATGTTCACCCAGCGCTGAAGTATTCCACTCCTCGGCGTCAGGATTCTCCGTTCCGACGAAGGTAGGCTCTCCCCCCATGGTCAGGCGCACATCACCTAAATCTAATCGCCTGTCTATGTCATACCCAACAGCAACAATTTTTTGCCATTCATCTTCGGTATAAGGTTGGGTGACTCGGGGGGATTCCCAAACCCTTTCCACCTTCATACGGTGGCTAAATTCAGTGTTACAGGCCTCGACGCGACCACTGATGGGCGCAGCTGAAGTCGGCTCAGGTGAACATGCCAAGGGTATATGCCCTTCGCCCGCCAATAGCCCTGATGTAGGGTCCAGACCGATCCAACCCGCTCCAGGCAGATAAACTTCGCACCAGGCATGCAAGTCAGTAAAATCACTTGCTGGTCCTGCTGGTCCATCCAGAGGGCGCACATCAGGCATTAACTGTATTAAATAGCCAGAAACAAAGCGCGCCGCCAACCCCATATGCCGTAAAAGCTGAACCAGTAGCCAGGCAGAGTCGCGACAAGACCCCGATGATTTTTTCAGGGTAATTTCTGGCGTTTGCACCCCAGGTTCCAAACGAATCAGATAAGAAACCTTCTTGGATAAAGACTGATTTAACCCGACAAGAAAATCGATGGTCCTTGCTGGTTGTCGGGAGATCATTGATAAATAGGCAGCAAAGTGTTCTCCACCTGAAGATTTCTGCAGATAGGGAGCCAGTTCCTGATGTTGTACCTCTTCATACTCAAAGGGGAAGGTCTGAGCTACTGGCTCCAGAAAAAAATCAAAAGGGTTAAAAACTGACATCTCGGCAACAAGATCAACGCTAACCTTCAAGAAGTCGGTTTTGTCAGGAAAGGTTAATCTGGCCAGGTAATTACCTTGGGCATCCTGTTGCCAGTTAATAAAATGCTCTTTAGGCTCAACGTGTAAGGCATACGAAAGAATTCGCATACGCGCATGTACACAAGGTCTCAGCCTGACTATCTGAGGACCTAATTGAACTCTACGATCATAACGATAATGCGTAACATGGTTTAAAGCGACATGGATCGACACATTAGCTCCTGGCCATGAAGGGCTGAAATCTATCCTGATGGAACTTTCTGAGCTGCTCTTATTTAGCACATGGCGTGCCAAAATCTCACCCAAGGCAATTATCAGGAAAGAAGCCATTCTTCACAGCTCCCCGAGGAGCATCTTGCACTTACTCAGTGCACAGCCTGACTGAGGTACCACCCACATGGCCCACAATCAAGCAAGGAATATTGGATTAGCGCAGCTTACTACGATGACTTCATGACATGCAGAGCCTCGAACACAACTTCGATCGAGTTATGATCATCAGCCATCCATACTCCCCCATCCTGAATGGTGCAACTTAATTGCATAGTACGCGTCACCATACGGGTCAGGTTCTCCAAGGTTGACTCAGCCACCGAGTACGCCTTGAGCTTATCGAGTTTAGTTAATGCTGACCCGTGTTGACGCCACCAAAGGGGCCATGCTCGATCCCCGTAGATATACCAACATACTTCATCGGATCGCCCGCAAGCCTGACGGATCCGCCTTTCATCAGGCAAACCTAATTCGATCCATAATTTAATGTCGCCATGATCATGGTGTTCCCAAAGGTCAGGCTCATGGTCACTGCTGATGCCCCGCGTAAATTTAAGACGTTGCCAGGCATGACAGGCGAATACCACTAATCGCAGCATCATACGTTCAAGGGTCTCCGAGGGATGACAGGCCAGGGTCAACTGACATTGATCGTAGTAACCCCTATCCATATCGGAGACGGACAAATCAACTTTATAGATGGTGGAACTCAAGGCCATAACTTACACACCGTGTATTAGATCCTTATCCTATTCTACGACATCATCAGGGTGGTGCTGCGTATTAGCAGCAAGTACTTGTAGTGCTCGCTCACAAAATTCCAGCCATTGCGACTCATGCATCATGCCTCCTTGTAAAACCAGATACTGCAGTTGACTTTCACGATCCAGCGATCGTCCGAGAAAATCCTTGCTTTCGATACGTCGGTATAAGGCAAGTTTTTCCTGATGCATGGTTCGTCGATGGAAGAGATCTTGATAAACATCTCCCTGCCCTAATGAGGCTTCCGCACGTAACCGCACCATAAGGGCATCGCGCAAGGGTTGAGGATCCTGCTGCATCTGTGTCCATCGTCTTAACTCCTCTTTCCCTTCCGGCAAGACATGGTAATGACGCTTTCGACCTCGTCCACTTTCAGCGGTCGAACACACCCATCCGGCGCCTTCAATTCGCGCCAACTCCTTGTAGATTTGCTGGTGCGTCGCCTGCCAAAAATACCCTATCGATTTATCAAAACGCCGGGCAAGCTCCAGACCCGAACATGGACGCTCAATTAAAGCCGTCAACAGAGCATGAGGCAGCGACATAGGCTAAAACTCCATTATCATGATTTTTTTGCAACCAGTTGCATTATAGTCGGCATTTGCGTATAAATATGCAATTAATTGCAAAAAGGCCACCTCCATGACAACGACTCTCTACCCACATTTGCTTTCCCCACTGGATCTTGGATTTACCCAACTAAAAAATCGCGTGCTGATGGGTTCCATGCATGTGGGTCTGGAAGAAGTTCCTGGTGGTTTTGAGCGCATGGCTGCCTTTTACGCCGAACGTGCCCGTGGCGGTGTCGCCTTGATAGTGACCGGAGGCATTGCCCCCAATGAACAAGGGTTGGTCTTTGCTGGCGGATCCAAACTGTCGACCCCTGAAGAAGCTGAGCACCATCGCCTCATTACCGAAGCCGTGCACCGTGAGGGCGGTAAAATTGCCATGCAGATTCTGCATACCGGGCGATATTCCTATCAAAAAAATCTGGTAGCCCCCAGCGCCATTAAAGCACCTATCAATCCTTTAACACCGCATGAATTAAGCTCAGACGAAGTAGAAAGCACGATTGAGGATTTTGTTAACTGCGCAGCGCTGGCACAACGAGCGGGATACGATGGTGTGGAAATCATGGGATCAGAGGGGTACCTGATCAATGAGTTCATCGCACAGAGAACCAACCGACGCAGCGATGCCTGGGGTGGCACTTTTTCCCAACGTATAAGATTTCCCGTGGAAATAGTGCGCCACGTCCGGGCAAGGGTAGGTGCCAACTTTATCATCATTTACCGCCTATCCATGTTGGATCTGGTAGAAGGTGGTTCAACCTGGGATGAAACTGTACAACTAGCCCAAGCCATTGAAGCAGCAGGAGCCACTCTCATCAACACAGGGATAGGCTGGCACGAAGCACGTATCCCGACCATCGCCACCTCCGTACCGCGTGCCGCTTTCAGCTGGGTCACCCAACGCATGATGGGGAAAATCAACATCCCGTTGATCACCACCAATCGGATCAACACCCCTCTCGTTGCAGAAAATATCCTGGCCCAGGGTCATGCCGACATGGTCTCCATGGCTCGTCCCTTCTTGGCTGATCCAGACTTTGTCCGTAAGGCTCAGGCAGGAAAACCCGATACCATCAATACCTGCATAGGTTGCAACCAGGCCTGCCTTGACCATACCTTCTCCATGAAAATCACCTCGTGTCTGGTCAATCCACGCGCATGCCATGAAACAGAAATCATGCTTGAACCTAGCACCCAGCCTAAACGCTTTGCGGTGGTAGGTGCCGGCCCTGCAGGCTTGAGTTTTGCCTTGACAGCTGCTCGCCGCGGCCACGAGGTGGTACTATTTGATGCATCGCCCAGCTTGGGGGGACAATTTAATATCGCAAAACGCATACCCGGCAAAGAGGAGTTCCATGAGACGCTGCGCTATTTCGCAACGCAGTTAGATCACCCCCAAGTCACTCTGCAACTCAATACCTATGTTCAGGCCCAAGACTTGATTAATGCTGGTTTTGACGACATCATTCTGGCTACCGGCATTACGCCTCGCCTTCCTGCCATCCCTGGCATACAACACCGCATGGTCATGAATTACCTTGATGTCCTTCGTGACGAAAAGCACGTGGGTCCCAGGGTAGCCGTCATAGGTGCTGGAGGCATTGGATTTGATGTCAGCGAATACCTGACTCAGGTAGGTGCCAGCTCCAGCCTGGACATTGATAAGTTTAACCGGGAATGGGGTATCGATAGCTCTATAACTTCACGCGGCGGAATAACACTAGCCCATGAGGAACGTCCTGCGCGGCAAGTGTATCTGCTACAACGCAAAACCTCCAAAGTAGGCGACAGCTTAGGAAAAACCACAGGATGGATCCATCGCACTTCCTTACAAAAACGTGGGGTGTCCATGATACCTGGTGTTGAATATGAACGTATCGATGATGAAGGGCTGCATATTCGAGTCCATGGAGAGCCACAAACTTTAAAGGTAGACAACATCGTCATCTGTGCAGGGCAAGATCCCCTGAGAGATCTCCAGCAACCCCTGACAGAGGCCGGCCTGCGTGTCCATTTAATTGGTGGAGCCGACGTTGCCGCTGAACTGGATGCCAAGCGCGCTATTGACCAAGGTATGAGACTAGCAGCTCAACTCTGATCCATCGTAGAAAACATCGACCCTCATCGAAAGGAAAGACCATGCTGAATAACGACCGTCATGCATCTGCAGCGATTGCCCAGTCCATCAAGCTCTGGCACACCTGCATTGAACAACGCGACTTCTCGCTACTTGCAACTCTGATTCATCCCGAGGCCATTTTTCGCTCACCTATGGCTTATCAAGCCTATGAATCATCAACAGCCATGATCATGATACTTACAACGGTCATACAGGTTTTTGAGAACTTTACCTACCATCGTGAATTCATGACCGAAGAAGGCAACAATATTGTCTTGGAGTTCAGCGCTAATATCGGCAATCGCCAGCTCAAGGGCATTGACATGATCCGTTTTGATGAACAAGGACGCATTGTGGAGTTTGAGGTCATGATTCGCCCCTTCAGCGGATTACAAGCCTTAGGGTTAGCCATGAGCCAGCGCTTGGGCGAAAGTCTGGGACCTTACCAAGCACAGCCTACACCTTGAATACCTCAGGCTCACCAACGCCAGCCATAGGGCAAGCGCATACCTGGGCCATGCTGCTATTGGCCCCCGTATTGCTGTTT
>JAJZHP010000043.1 GCA_021804355.1 Pseudomonadota bacterium
ACCGCCGGTGATACATACCCAGGGCGTCTCATGCGCCTTGATCTGTTCAAGTATCGAAGCATACTCCATGAGTTGGCCGCCACTAAATGCGTAGGCGGTGTCGCACCAGACACAGCGCAGAGGGCAACCGGTGAGACGAACAAAGACGGTAGGTCGACCTGACGTGCGAGCCTCGCCCTGCAGCGAGTAAAAAATTTCATGAACACGCAACGAGCTCATGGGTTGGGTGCATCCTGGTTCAGGTTGTCCAGCGAATGCTTAACATTTTTGACGAAGGACTGATCTTGCTGCTGGCTATCGGCGGCATGTTTTGTTTTTTTATGCTTGGCTTCGTTATCGAGCCAGGATTGAGCGGGCTTGGCTTCAGGGCTATCCGGGTACTGTTTGAGCAGGCTATGCAGAGTGGCGCGGGCCAACTTAATTTTATTCTGCTTATCCTGAATCATGGCTAAGTTGTACAACGCAGCAGGAGCTTTGCTGTGCTTGGGAAATTGTTTTATGACCGACTGAAAATAGGCTGTCGCTCGTTTCAAGTCCGGTGTTTGCTGGTTGAGGTAAAATTCGCCCAACCAATAGTCAGCATGGGGCAGAAATACACTTTGCGGATATTGATGTACAAAGGCCAGCATTTGAGGTATCGCTGCGTCAGGTCCTTGTTTGCGGTAGACCTGATAAGCCGCAAGGTAGGCTGACTTTTCCGTATCGACGCTAGATGAGCCATCGGTAGTCGGAGTGTTTGCTGTTGTGGGGGCGTTGCTCCCGCTGGTAGGGGTGGTCGCTGCGGCAGCTGCTTGAGTAGTAACTAGCTGGGTTACTCGAGCGTCGGTGGCAGAGAGGCGCTGATCCATATTGATATACTGCGTCTTGAGCTGGGCGCGTAACAAATCCATCGTGTGTTGCTGTTCCTCCAGCTGACCTCGTAATTGCCGGATCTGATCTTCCAGGTCTTGCATCTTTTGCCAGTTTTTTTCTGCTAAATCCGAACCAGTGCTGACGTGGGGCAGGGTGGCTGGTGCACTAACCGGGGCTGGCGCAGGGGCTGGATTTAAAGAAAGATCTTCAACTTGCACATCGGCGAGAGCCCAGGGAGCCATCGCCGTCAGCAACACATAGCTGAACCAACTCGTTTTAGCAGGGTGTGACATAAGTCTATACTCCCTTGGGTGATGGGGATCAACGCAAAGGCCCGGTTACCCGGGCCTTGCTTGGTTCTACGGAAGGCCTAAAGGCCTGGTAGATTAGGGTTGACCGGCCAGGTAATTAAGGTCAGCGCGGCGGTTCTTGGCCCAGGCTGCTTCATCATGACCAGGATCAACAGGCTTTTCTTTGCCAAAGCTGACGGTCTTGATCTGGCTGGCGCTTACACCTTCGCTTTCCAGGAAAGAGGCTACGGATTTAGCGCGACGCTCACCGAGAGCCAGATTATATTCGGCTGTTCCACGCTCATCGCAATTGCCTTCGACCTGAATCTTGGCATCAGCATGGCTGGCCAGGAACTTGGCGTGAGCTTTTAACAAGTCCAGATCAGCACTCTGCAAGTCAGAGGAATCAAAGCCAAAATGCACTGTACGCACAGCTAGCGTGGCTTCCAGAGCCTGTTTGGCAGCGGCAGCAGCTTCAGCATCCGCTTTAGCCTTCAGTTCAGCTGCATTATCAACGGCCTGCGTGGCTGGAGCGGGTGCTGGAGCGGGTGCTGGAGCGGGTGCTGGAGCAGGTGCTGGAGCAGCAGCCGGTGTAGGAGCTGGCGCGGTCTTGTGAGTGGCGCAACCTGCCAGTACCAGCCCGGCAGCTGCAACGACGATCGAAAGTTTTTTCAGGGACATGACAGTTTCCTTTTCTTCGGTTGAGACAAACATCAATGCAAAAATGGTGACCAGGCTGGCGCCTGAACTTCTCCACGTTGTTCAGGCAGTAGTACTTTGACCCGACCATCGGGAGAAACCTGCGCCATTATACCCTGATTCTGGTAACGAGTGGCATAGACCAGCATGTTTCCATTAGGGGCAAAACTAGGTGACTCGTCCAATTGAGACTGGGTCAATATGGTCATGTCACCCGAGACCAGATCCTGAATCGCGATCTGGAATACTTGGCCGCTTTGGCGATGCACGACGGCCATTTTTTTGCCGTCAGGACTGATCGTACAGCGAGCATTATAATTGCCGTCAAACGTCAAGCGAGTGGTTTGACCACTGCTGAGGTCGAAGCGATAAATTTGTGGTCCACCACCACGGTCTGAGGTGAAGGCTATAGATTTTCCATCAGGAAACCAGCAGGCCTCGGTGTTAATTGATGGGTTGTCGGTTAATTGTCTCAGGCTGCGATTTTCCAGATTCATCACATAAATCTCGGCATGGCCACTACGAGATAAAGTCAGAGCCAGATTTTTTCCATCCGGTGCCCAGGCCGGGGCTCCGTTAATACCTTCAAAAAAGGCTACGCGTTCACGAGCTCGTGTACGAAGATCCTGAATATAAACGGCTGATCTGCCTTCTTCAAAGGAGACATAAGCTATTTTCTGTGCATCGGGTGACCAAGCGGGCGACATGATAGGTTGTTTGGAGTCGAGGACCACCTGTGCGCGATGACCATCACTGTCAGCCACCATCAGGGTAAAATGCAAACCGCCGTGGGGAATAAAATAGCGTTCCACATAGAGCAGACGCGTGGCGAATGCACCGCGTACACCGGTTATTTTTTGATAAATATGGTCAGCTATCTGATGAGCTGCATCACGCCATTGCTGTGCATTTAACGTAAAGGTCTCACCCATAATGCGTTTATGGCCAGAAATGGACAGTAGTTCATAGTGCATGCTGTAGAGGCCTAAAGGTGTTGTCACCGTATTGCCCACGACCAGATAATCGCTACCTATATTTTGCCAGTCATGAAAAAAGACTTCGGCTGATGAGGTAGGCTGGGCAGGAAAGCTGCTGGGTAACAGCGTCTTAAAAACACCGCTATTTTTTAAATCATTATTAATGATATTGCCTGGATTATCATCTAAAGCGGGTCCACCAAAAGGGACCACGGCAATAGGTGTGGCATCATCGGCGCCACCGACAATATCAATCACGAAATCAGCTTGGGAGCTAAGGCTAAAAACAAGAAATATCAGGCCAAGCCAAGTTGAACATGGATGCATGGTGCGGCCAGTGCTATGAGCATGGCGCGTATTATGCCGCTTCATTCTGAAAACTTCATCCATAATAAGTATTAAAAACTGTTCATAGTTCAACGAAAAGTCATCGGTACGTTAGCCATTATCGAGAGGGCGAAAACGTAATTTGGTGGTACGAAAATAGTGCTCAAAAAGCACAGGGTCATCAGGGACGGGTAGTCGTGCAACACTATCGATGGCATTGCGTACCGATAAATCCAGGCAACTGTTAGGTTTGAGAGAGGTGACATTGACCACCGTGCCATCGGGTAAAAGCTGTAGTTGCAATAAAACATACATGGAGGGATCAGCGCATAAGGGCTGAATCCAGTGTTGTTTAATCAGGGCGATGATGCGGTTGCGGTAGACATTGATCAGGTTGGCCTGTTGCTGCGCTTGCTGTTGCCGAGCTAGGCGGTTGGCCTCCGATTGCTCCTGGGCATCCTGAGCATCTTGGGCAGCTTTGAGGGCAGCCTGTTTTTGTTGAGTATCCAGCTGATTGGCTTCCTGCTCAATATCTTTTAATTCCTGATCCGCCTGATGCCGATCGATATGAGAAGGGCGGGGTCGTTTAATGGCAGGCACCCGGTCAGGGCTGCGCGGTCCCTGTACCTTGCTGGCCGTTATCTCAGCTCGCTGCGGTGCGGGAGCTGGAGGAGTGATATGCTGAACTATGCCGGCTTCACCATGAATGGGAGGAGGGGGAGTGCTGGGGTGTAGTTTGGTGGCTTGAGGCGGCGCCACCGGTGCAGGTATTGCCGGTGCTTGGGTGCTCGTTGGCGTTTTATGTGGGGCTTGGGCGACATGGGCCATCATGACCGCCTGGATGGTCGAACTAGAATCGACTTCAGGGGGGCTGAAGGTGGGTGTGGCAATTAGCAGGAGCAAAATGCCGACATGAACCATTAAGGCCAATAACAGACTTTGTGTATAGCGTGAAGGGCTGCTATCGGTCATGGCGAGTGTGGATCTTCCAGCTGGGTGAGCAGGCCTACATCATGTATGCCCGCTTGTTGTAAGCGGGACATCAGCGCCACCACATGGCCGTAATCGACATGACGGTCACCATTAATCAGTACTTGAGTATCCTGCGAAGCTGCTTTGATGGCGGTTAAGCGTGATAAAAGAGCCTCATTCTTCATGGCCTCTTCGCGTCCATCACCGACGCGTAACCATACGCTGCCGTCCGCTTTCAGGCTGAGGATGACCGGGGGGTGATCCTTAAGAGCCATGGGGTCAGCAGCAGCGACAGGCAAGTTAACCTTAAGACCCTGGGTGAGCATGGGTGCGGTGACCATAAAAATCACCAGCAATACCAGCATGACATCGATATAAGGGACTACGTTCATTTCAGCCATGGGCCGATTGCGTTTACGCCGGAAGCCTGGTTCCATCAGCGTTGTCCTGTATGAGCTTCACGATGCAGTATGCCTGAGAACTCATCGGCAAACGTTTCATAGCGTATCATCAGATTATCCGCTGAGGAGGAGAAGCTGTTATAGGCAAGCACGGCCGGAATGGCGGCAAATAGCCCCATGGCTGTTGTTACCAAGGCCTCGGCAATACCCGGAGCCACGGTAGCCAAGGTAGCCTGATGCACGTTAGCCAAGCCAATAAAAGCATTCATAATGCCCCAGACCGTGCCAAATAAGCCGACATAAGGGCTGGTGGAACCCACGCTGGCTAACAGAGTTAAATGGTTTTCCAGGCGGGTTTGCTCATGGGTGAGAGCGACCCGAAGTGCTCGCTGAACTCCCTGCATGATGGCATTGGGTTCCAGATGTTTTTCGTGCAGCTTGGCAAACTCTTTAAGTCCCGCCCGAAACAGGTTCTCCAGGCCAGATTCGGTATCAGGGTTGCGTTGAACCTGTTTATACAGACTCTGTAGTTCATTGCTGGACCAAAAGTCACTTTCAAACTGATGAGCACGTTTGTTGGCACGGGAGAGCAGGGCGCGTCGGCTGAAAATAAGAGTCCAGCTAGCGACGGAGGCTAGCAATAAAATCACAAGAATGATCTGCACAACGACAGAGGCATTCACAATCAGGTTCGAAATCGATAAGGTGGTTTGTGGATTCATATCAGGGTTCCAGAACGCTAAGACAGTTAAAAAAATCAGGTAGGGCACGAGGTTTCAAGGTACTGGCCCTTAAGCAAGCCAGCCGCACCCGAGCTGTGCAAAGTAAGACTTCCTGATGGATGACATCCTGACGAAATATCAAGGAAGCAGGGCCTTGTTCAATGACCTGAGCGCTCACCTGCAGTTCATCGCCTAAGCGTGCAGGGCGTCGGTAATCTATCTGCAAGTCACGCACCACAAATTGTATATCCTGAGCGGGCAAATCCTTTACCCCTATACCCAAGGATCGCAGAAATTCAGAACGGGCGCGTTCCATAAACTTAAGGTAGTTGGCATAAAATACGATGCCGCCAGCATCGGTATCTTCGAGGTAGACACGTACCTGCAGGTTAAACACCTTCTGATCTCCCTCAGATATCCCGTCTTAAGCTCCCGCCGGTTGGGCAGGAGGTGTCAGGCCGAGTAACAGGTAGGCCTGAGCGGTGGCGATTCTACCACGCGCTGTGCGCATAACCAGACCTTGTTGTATGAGGAATGGTTCAATCATGTCTTCCAGCGTCCCTGCATCTTCGGAAAGCGCCGCAGCCATGGATTCAACACCTGCAGGCCCTCCTCCAAACTTATCAGCCAATAACGTGAGATAACGCCTGTCCATGGCATCCATGCCGTGACCATCGACCTGTAGCATATTAAGGGCTGATTGAGCCGCTTCCTGATTGACGTGGCCACCTGCACGTACTTCGGCAAAATCTCTCACACGGCGCAGAAGTCGATTGGCGATACGTGGTGTTCCCCGTGCTCTGCGGGCAATTTCTTCAGCGCCTTCGCTATCTATACGGATGCCGCTAAGACGCCCGGAGCGCAACACAATGCCGGTTAAATCTTTGATCGAATAAAACTCCAGACGCTGCACGATACCAAAGCGGTCACGCAAGGGTGACGTCAACAAGCCCGCCCGGGTAGTGGCTCCCACCAGCGTAAAAGGAGGAAGATCGAGCTTGATGGAGCGAGCTGCAGGTCCTTCACCAATCACGATATCCAATTGATAATCTTCCATGGCTGGATACAAAATTTCTTCGATGGCAGGCGAGAGTCGATGAATTTCATCGATAAACAGTACGTCATGCGCTTCCAGGTTGGTTAGCAGGGCAGCTAGATCACCCGCTTTCTCCAGCACAGGGCCTGAGGTGGAACGCAATTCACCCCCCATTTCCCGGGCAATGATATGTGCCAGCGTGGTTTTTCCCAAGCCGGGTGGACCAAAAATCAGGGTATGGTCCAAGGCTTCCTGACGACTACGTGCTGCCTGGATAAAGATCTCCATCTGTTCCCTGACCGCAGGTTGTCCCACGTATTCATCAAGGCGTTGTGGACGTATGGCTCTATCCACGGGTTCATCCAGGGTGGCGGTAGTTGCACTGAGCAAACGATCAGATTCAAGCATGACGTTACCCTCTGACCATGCTGCGTAGAGCAGCTCTAAGCAGGCTGGCTGTATCTAGCCCAGGGGCATCAATGCTCGCTAATGCACGCACAGCGTCAACCGGCTTGTAGCCCAAGGAGATCAGAGCCTGTTCAGCTTCTTGCATGGCATTCTGCGCGGGCAGCATGGTGCTGAATGTGGAGGTTGATGAGGTCATCAGTGTGCTGACGCGGTCACGCATCTCAACGATAAGGCGCTCTGCCGTTTTTTTGCCCACCCCGGGAATACGGGTCAAGGCGACGACCTCTCCATGTTGCAGGCAGCGTAAAAGCTGGTCTGGCTCCATGCCTGATAAGAGTGATAAAGCCAACTTAGGGCCTACGCCTGATATCTTGATAAGCGCACGAAACAGCATGCGTTCCTGATGGCTGGCAAAGCCATATAAAAGATGAGCATCTTCCCGAACGACCAGATGGGTAAATACCGTTGCAGCTTGGCCTACGGCAGGAAGTTGTTCCAGAGTGCTTAAGGGTATTTCCAACTCATAACCTACGCCATGGACATCAAGCAGTAGCCATGAGGGCTGCAGTTCCAGAACAACGCCACTTAAACGGCCTATCATCGTGAGCCTCCCTGAAGGCGTCCTGTCAGCCAGCGCGCCTGTCCTGCTTGGGTGTGGGCATGGCATATAGCCACTGCCAAAGCATCAGCAGCATCCGCTTGTGGGCAACGATCCAGGTGTAACAAGCGCATGACCATATGTTGTACTTGCTCCTTGGTGGCCTGACCTAGGCCAACGACCGCTTGTTTGACCTGTCGGGCTGTATATTCACTGATGGGCAATTGATGTTGCGTCAGCGCGACCAGGGCTGCACCGCGAGCCTGCCCCAGTTTAAGGGCTGAGTCGGGATTGCGGGCCAGAAAAACCTGTTCAACAGCCGCTTGCGTGGGGTGATGCTGCTGCATGACCTGTTGCAGACCGGAGAATATGATACTTAATCTTTCCGGCATAGGCCCATCACCCGCCCTGATACAGCCGCTATCTATATAAACCAGTTGCCGATGCCGGATTTCGATCAAGCCGTAGCCCGTGATACGAGACCCGGGATCTATACCTAGAATAAGGGTGGCAACCGGTTCAGCGATTTAAGGCCTCCATGACATCCTGAGTGAAGTTGGCATTGGTATATACATTTTGTACGTCATCAAGGTCTTCAAGCATGTCAATCATACGCAGAATCTTCTCGGCTTGCTCAACGTCAGTAACATCAGCCTGTGTGCTGGCATGCATGGTAACTTCAGCGCGCTCATGCGGAATCTTATGTTGAGCCAGCGTGTCCATGATCGGACCAAATTGTGCTGGCCCACAGTAGATGGTGTAGCCTTCATCTTCGCTGGCTACGTCGTCTGCGCCAGCCTCTAAGGCCAGTTCCATTAACTTGTCTTCAGGCACGGTGCGAGGAATATCTATTTCGCCGCGCTGGCTGAACAGATAAGCGACGGAGCCGTTGGTGCCCAGATTGCCTCCGGTTTTAGAAAATGCATGTCTAATTTCGGCAACCGTACGATTCAGGTTGTCAGTCATGCATTCCACCAGTACCGCTACGCCGTGGGTGCCATAGCCTTCATAAGTGATTTCACTCAAGTTTTTGCCATCGTCACTATTGGCACCGCGGGCGATGGCTCGATTAACGACATCACGGCTCATGTTGGCTGCCAAGGCTTTGGCTACGATAGCGCGCAGTCTGGGGTTGTCTGCTTCCAAAGGCCCACCCATGCGTGCGGCTACGGTGATTTCACGGATAAATTTGGTGAATACCTTGCCCTTGACCGCATCTTGGCGTGCTTTGCGGTGCTTGATGTTGGCCCACTTGGAATGTCCTGCCATGTTTTACTCCGCTTTTTCTCTTAACTTGATACCCAACTCACGCAACTGACGGGCATCGACAGGGGCTGGGGCCTGAGTCATCAGGCATTCAGCTGTTTTGGTTTTAGGAAATGCGATGACATCACGAATGGAGGATGAACCAGTCATGAGCATGATCAGTCGATCTAATCCAAAAGCCAGCCCGCCATGCGGGGGAGCTCCGTAGCGTAAGGCATCCAGCAGGAATCCAAATTTTTCCTGAGCTTCCTCCTCACCTATGCCGAGCGCACGAAAGACAGCCTTTTGCATATCAACATTATAAATACGCAGGGAACCGCCACCAATTTCGGTGCCGTTGAGGACCATGTCGTAAGCGACGGACTTGGCTGCTCCAGGATTCTGGGTTAGTACCTCAAGTTCGCAACGAGGCATAGTGAACGGGTGATGGCAGGAGGTCCACTTGCCCTCATCGGTCTCCTCAAACATGGGGAAGTCAACGACCCATAAGGGAGCCCAGGTTGTGGTTAATAAATTCAGATCATGGCCGAGACGTATACGCAGCGCTCCCATGGCATCATTGACGACTTTGGCGCGGTCGGCTCCAAAGAAAATCAGGTCACCATTTTCAGCCTGGACACGGGTCAGAATATCCATGACCACAGGTTCCATATGTTTCACGATGGGTGATTGCAAACCCTCGATGCCTGCTGATAGATCATTAACCTTGATATAGGCCAGTCCTTTGGCACCCCAGATGCTGACGTAACGGGTATATTCATCGATCTGGCCTCGGGTTAGCTTTTCAGCGCCTCCGGGGAGGCGTAGTGCTACCACACGGCCACGAGGATCTTGGGCTGGGCCAGAAAAGACCTTAAAGCTGACGTCTTTGACTAAGTCAGCGATATCGACCAGTTCCAGCGGGATACGCAAGTCTGGTTTGTCTGAACCAAAGCGGCGTATGGCTTCGTCATAGGTCATGCGAGGGAAAGTCGGGAAATCGATGTGCATCAGATCAGAGAAGAGTTCGCGTGCCATCCCTTCAGCCAAGTCCATGATCTGTTCGTCAGTCATGAATGAAGTTTCGATATCGATCTGAGTAAATTCAGGCTGACGATCAGCGCGCAGGTCCTCGTCGCGGAAACATTTGGCGATCTGATAATACCGATCAAAACCAGCCACCATGAGCAACTGCTTGAATAATTGCGGTGATTGTGGCAAAGCAAAGAAAGCACCGGAATGCGTGCGTGACGGCACCAGGTAATCGCGCGCCCCTTCAGGGGTGGCGCGTGTCAGAACTGGGGTTTCGACATCAAGGAATTGGTGTCGGTCCAGGTACTGGCGGATTTTGGAAGTGACTTGAGAACGAAACTGAAACCGTTCCAGCATTTCAGGTCGACGTAGGTCTAAGAAGCGGTACTTAAGGCGAACTTCTTCACCTACATTGGCAAAATCATCGTTGAGCGGGAAAGGCGGGGTATCTGCCGTGGCCAGCACCGTTAGTTTCTTGGCCAGAACTTCAATCATGCCGGTAGGCATGGAGGAATTTTCCGTACCGGCATAGCGCTCACGTACCCGGCCCTCCAGCTGTAGTACGTACTCCGTACGAGAACGGTCAGCCTCAGCAAAGGCTTCCGGAGTGTCGGGGTCAATGACGATTTGTATCAAACCACCACGATCTCTCATGTCCAGGAAGATGACTCCCCCATGATCACGGCGGCGGTGCACCCAGCCGCACAAGGTAACGGTCTGGCCGATATGGCTACTGTTGAGTTCTCCGCCGTAATGACTGCGCATAATGATTTCCGGTTGCTGAATAAATGACAGGTGGTTAAAAGGCGCGATTATAGCCCTGCAATCCCTTCCGGGAGAATAGGGGGCTCAGGCAGGTGTTGTGAAATCCTGTAAAGATGTTGATGTAGGCTAGGCTAAAACAGGTCTTAAAGTTATCCACCTGTCGATAATATTTGCTTGTGACTGTGATTTAATGTATATAGGCCGGCTTCACGGTGGGGAGGAAATCATGTCGAACGGTAAATCCGATGATTTCGAGTTGGACGAAAATTTCATCGACGACGAGGCAGCACCTGGCGACTTCGATAATGAAGATGTGGCCAAGACCAGTAACGTCCGTAATTCCCTGACCAAGCGACGCATCATAGATGAGAAGTTGGAGGAGCGCCGTTTGCAGCGCGATCTTCGTGACTATGATTTTGATCTTGATGATGAATAGCATCGTTTTCTCAACTTGCGGTTAGTGTTTGGGTGAGAGAAAGATAGTTATGCTTCTCATTTCGGTCTCAGGCGAGGCATAATTGATACATCGGGGTCAGATAGGCTGGCCTTGTTGTATGAACCTGACGGAAGGATGAATCATGGCTATCGAACTGCCGGCGCTTCCCTATGCCAAAAATGCTTTGGAGCCCCATATCTCCGCTGAAACCTTAGAGTTTCATCATGGTAAGCATCACAATGCTTATGTCGTCAATCTCAATAATCTGATCAAGGGTACGGATCTTGAAGCTAAGTCCCTGGAAGAGATCATTCTGGCTGTGGCTAAAGACACCAGCAAAGCCGGTGTATTCAATAATGCCGCTCAGGTGTGGAATCATACTTTTTACTGGAACTGCATGAAGCCACAAGGTGGCGGTGCCCCAACAGGAGCAATAGCTGCGCGGATTGCTTCAGATCTGGGTGGGTATGAGGCATTTGTAGAATCCTTCAAGCAAGCGGCAACCACACAATTTGGCTCAGGTTGGGCCTGGCTGGTGCTTAATGCTCAGGGTAAGCTGGAAATCACCAAGACAGCCAATGCAGATCTTCCCTTGGCGCATGGCCAAAAGGCATTGCTGACTATTGATGTTTGGGAACATGCGTATTATGTGGATTTCCGTAACCGTCGCCCTGATTACATCAGCACTTTTCTCAGTCATTTGGTGAATTGGGATTTTGTAAACCAGAATCTGGCTTGATGGATGGCATGAACACCGGGCGTCAGCCTGGTGTTGTCTGCTTATGCGAACTTCGCCGACTCCCTCCGCTCCTAGGGCGCTCATAACGCCAGCAGGCTATCTTCGTCTGCAGCAGGAACTTGATCACCTATGGCGAATGGAGCGTCCCGCGATTACACGCTCGGTCAGTGAAGCTGCAGCTCAGGGTGATCGCTCGGAAAATGCCGAGTACATCTACGGTAAAAAAAGACTGCGGGAAATTGACCGGCGTGTGCGTTTTTTGCGTAAGCGACTGGAGATGCTTGAAGTCATTCGTCAATTGCCTGAGGATCAATCACGCATATATTTTGGCGCATGGGTAGAGGTAGAGTCAGAAGATGGTCGAGAGTGCCTGAAATTTCGTATCGTCGGTGCTGATGAAATCGATACGGAACTACACCATATCAGCATCAATGCACCGATGGCGCGTGCCCTGCTAGGGCGGCGAGCTGGCGATGAAGTTTGGGTGGAGCGGCCTGCAGGACGCACCTGTTTTTATGTGGTGGACGTAAATTATGAACTCCCGGCGCCGATGTAATATTTTTGGTGCGGATAGTGCTATTTTTGAGCGCATCGTATGATTCCATTTTCTCAAACTTCGATGCCTTTGGGTATGGCAGGGGCGTGATTAGCTGTAGTTCCTTAGCCAATCAGGTTTTTGTAGCCTCTGAATCTTGTTTAGCCAAAGTAAAACGCCAGACAGCAGGCAACAAACTCAGCACAATAATACCCAGGATGCAGAGGGTGAAATAGTGTTTAACCACAGGTAGATTGCCGAAGCCAAAGCCCATAAGCCCAAAAGACAGTACCCAGGTCAATCCGCCAACCAGATCATAGGCAAAGAAGCGGCGGTAAGGCATATGGGCCATGCCTACAACAAAGGGTGTAAATGTACGAAAAATCGGCAAAAAGCGCGCAATTAATACGGTTTTTCCACCATAGGTATCGAAGTACTGGCGAGTTTTGTCCAGGTCTTTGCGTCGTAGCCAACGGGGTGGATGTGCTAACCAGCGGCGTCCAAGTTGCCTTCCCACCGCATAATTCAGATTGTCTCCTAACAGCGCGGCTAGGATCAGTAGTGATAATAGCCAGGTGATGTTGATAGCCCCTGTAGCCGCCAACGCGCCACTGGCAAACAACAGGCTGTCACCGGGCAAAAAAGGCATGAAGATTAAGCCGGTTTCAATAAAGACGATAGCAAATACGATGGCGTAAAAGCCGGAGCCGTATAGGTGGAGAAATGACAGCAGGTGTTGATCAATATGTAAAATAAAATCAATAGGATTCATAACAAACGGCAACCACAGTGAAGTCTTCGTGCTTAAGCTTACCCTGAATCCAGAAAATATTCAGGACTCTCTCGGTCATCTGTTTCAACTTGTTAAGTTTTTCTGCATTAAATAGGTACTTGATAGAGATCATATAAAGTTGTAGTCACAGCACCTAGTATACTCGGGGTGGTATCCAGTCAGATGTTGGATTAGGCGAGGATAGGTTGATGTTAAAACACCGCGCAGGGGTTCTGGGAGGGGTGATTCTGGTGGCCGCGGCCTTGGCGGGTGGGAGATGGTGGTCGTTAGAGCATGCTCAGGATACGGTTTTGCACCTTTATGGCAACGTCGACTTACGTGAAGTCCAACTGGCATTTAACGATGCTGATCGTATTGCACATCTTTATGTTGAGGAAGGGGACTCGGTCAAGGCAGGTCAGCTCTTGGCAGATCTTGATAGCCATCGTTTGCAGGCCAGTCGGGATGCGGCCAAGGCACGATTAGGTAATGCCGAGGTGCAATTACGCAAACTATTGAATGGGTCGCGTCCTGAAGAAATCAGGTTGGCAGCCGCTAATGTTGAAGAAGCACAGGCTCAGCTTGAGCTAGCTAAGAAGGTATCCATACGGCAGCATGCTTTGATCGCTAAAGGCAATACTGACCAACAGAGTGTAGATACGGCAGATAGTGCTGAACAGGCAGCTATTGCTGTTTTGCATGCCAGACAGGAGGCGCTTCGGCTGGCAAAGTTGGGGCCTCGGCAGGAAGATATTGCTGCGCAACGGCAGGCGGTGGATCAGGCGCAAGCTGACGTCATGTTAGCAGAACAGCAATGGAAGGATGCACGCCTGTTGGCTCCGCAGGATGGCGTCATCGAGGAGCGTATTCTTGAACCAGGTTCGATGGCTACACCGCAAAGTCCGGTCATCACCTTGGCGCTTAATCATCCTTTATGGATAAGAGCCTATGTGCCTGAACCTGACTTGGGGCGTCTACGCTTAGGTATGTCGGCACGCATACGAAGTGACAGTCAGGTTGCTGGTGCTCCTCCGTTACAGGGTTGGGTCGGCTATATCTCTCCGATCAGTGAATTTACGCCTAAATCGGTTGAAACCACGGATCTTCGTACGCAACTGGTTTATCGCGTTCGTATATATGCCTGTTCCGATAGTGTACGTGAACTTCGCTTAGGGATGCCTGTGACCGTGGATGTCGTGCCCGGCGCACCGGGAGTGCCTGCATCCTGTAGCACCGAGCATTAGGTCATGTTGCTGACCCTACAAGCTGTCAGCAAGTTTTTTGCACCACCTGAGAAGGTGCGCCCAGCTTTGCAGAATGTTGATCTGCAACTTGAAGCGGGCAAAATCATGGCCGTACTGGGGCCTGACGGTGCAGGTAAGACGACCTTGATGCGTCTATGTGCCGGCCTCATGCTGCCTAGTGCGGGGGCAATCCAGCATGCTGATCGGTTAGGTTATATGCCACAGCGTTTTGGTCTTTATGAAGACCTGACGGTGCAAGAAAACATCAATTTGCATGCTGACCTGCATGGACTTTCCATGCAGGAACGTTCATTGCGGTTTCAGTCGCTGCTTCGTTTGACTGCTCTGGGCCCTTTTCATAAGCGCCGTGCAGGGGCCTTGTCAGGGGGCATGAAACAGAAGTTGGGTTTAGCCTGTGCTTTGCTTTTGCAACCCGACCTATTATTGCTAGATGAGCCTACCGTAGGGGTGGATCCACTGTCGCGTCGTGAACTTTGGGACATCATTCTGGGCATGAAGGAAGCTGGCGTGGGTGTCTTGGTGAGTACCGCCTACCTTGATGAAGCCGAACATGCTGATCGATTATTACTTTTGCATGAGGGCAGGGTACTCAGTGATCGTACTCCCTATGAGTTTGCACAAGAGTGTCAAGGGCGTGTCTACGCTGTGCATAGTTCATCATGTGGACGACGAACCTTACAACATCGGCTGAGTGAGCGTGACGGTGTTCTGGATGCTGTCCCTACGGCGGATGCAGTTCGCGTGGTCATGCGCTCAAGCGCCGCCAACCCTGAGGATGACGAGCAGTGGGAGGAGGTGACTCCCCGCGTGGAAGACAGTTTTATGGCGCGTTTGGGTCAAACGGCCATGCAACTGTCGATGCCTGAACAGAAGCTGATCGTTCCTGACGTTCAGGATGCGGAGCCGGCGGTCATGGTGGATCAGTTATGCAAAAATTTTGGTGAGTTTCAGGCGGTTCGAAATGTAAGTTTTTCTCTGTCGCGTGGTGAGATCTTTGGGTTGCTCGGCGCTAATGGAGCGGGCAAAACCACCACGTTCAGAATGCTTTGTGGATTATTGCCGCCGAGTTCTGGAGAGATACGTGTACGCGGTCAAGACATGACGCAGGTACAGGTTAATGTACGTCGGCAGATGGGCTATGTATCGCAAAAATTTGCCCTCTACGACAATTTAAGCTGTGAACAAAACCTGAGGTTTTTTGCACAAGCCTATGGATTGCGCGGGCACTATGCCAGGGAACGTATTCGTTGGGCTTTGCAGTCTCTGGATTTGCAGGCTTATGCAAAACAGAACGCAGGATTATTGCCTTTGGGGTTTAAACAACGCTTAAGTCTGGGATGTGCACTCATGCACGAACCACAAATTCTTTTTCTGGATGAGCCCACATCCGGGGTGGATCCCTTGGCGCGACGTGAGTTCTGGATGCGCATTAACGGGCTGGCAGGTCAAGGAGTCACCGTACTGGTCACGACCCATTTTATGGATGAAGCCGAATACTGCGATAGGCTCTTGCTTATGTCCCAAGGAGAAGTCCTGGCGCAAGGTTCTCCTTCACAAGTGCGAGCCCTCGCTGCAACCGGTGATGAAATGCCCTCCATGGACGAAGCCTTTGCGCGCTTAATCCATGCGCGAGAAGCCCAATTCAGGAGGTCGGCATGAAGTGGCTCAGGTTGCGGGGTCTTCTCGTCAAAGAATCCTTGCAAGTCATACGTGATCCTTCAGCTATCGGTATTGCCTTTGTCATGCCCTTGGTCTTGTTGTTGCTATTTGGCTATGGAGTATCACTGGATGCCTATCATGTGCGCATAGCCGTCGTGGATGAGCATCCCAGCCAAGTTAGCCAGGCCTTGGTGGCGGGTCTGCAACAATCACCGTATTTTTTGCCTATGGCCTATCGTACCCAACAGGAAGCTAGTCAGGCCATGTTGGCGCATAGGGTAGAGGCTGTCCTGGTTCTCCGGGAGGATTTCAGTCGGCAATGGCAGGCCAATCAATACCCTACGATCGATTTGACGGTCAATGGAGTGGATGCCAATACAGCCGGTTTAGTGGAAGGTTATATGAGAGGTATCTGGCAGACCTGGTTGAATCAGGAACGGCGTTGGTCAGGTCATCAACAGGTGCAACCGGTTGAGTTACAGACCCACATCTGGTTTAACCCCGCGATGCGTAGCCGCAATTATCTGGTCCCCGGCTTGGTGGCCATCATCATGACACTCATCGGTGCTTTGCTAACAGCACTGGTGGTGGCTAGAGAATGGGAGCGCGGTACGATGGAAGCCTTGATGGCAACGCCGGTGACCATGGAGGAGATTCTGCTGGGTAAACTGATACCGTATTTTGTATTAGGTATGGGCGGTATGGTACTCGCTGTCAGTATGGCGCGCTGGTTATTTGAAGTGCCCATGATAGGTAGTGTCCTACAACTGGTGATTTCATCGACCTTGTTTATGTTGGTGGCTTTGAGCATGGGTTTGTTAATCAGTAGTGTGGCACGCAATCAATTTGTGGCGGCTCAGGTGGCTGTGATCGTGACGTATTTACCTGCTTTTATTCTGTCAGGCTTTATCTTTGATATTCGCTCCATGCCTGTTCTGGTGGGTTGGCTGACCCATCTGGTCGCAGCACGGTATTTTGTCACCCTATTGCAAAGTCTATTTTTGGCTGGGGATATCCCCAAGGTACTATGGGTCAATGATGCAGCGTTGCTGCTGATGGCCCTGGTCTTGCTTGGATTGATTGGGTTGAAGAACCCCAAAACCCTGGACTAGCTACCATGTTTCATCGCCTATGGGCCCTTGCGATCAAAGAACTGTTGACCTTGTTACGCGACCCGCGCAGCCGTTTTATCATCATAGGTCCGCCGCTGATTCAACTGCTGGTTTTTGGGTTCGCTGCCACTTTTGATATCCGGCATATCGCCATGGTGGTTGTCGATGAAGATCATAGTCATGCCAGCCGACAGTTAGTAGCGCGTTTTGTCGGTGATCCCTGGTTTGATCGTGTCGCTACCCTGCAGTCACCCGAACAAGCCAGAATATGGATCGATGAAGGCAAGGCCATGATGATCCTGCGTGTGGCCCCCCAATTTGAAGCTAAGTTGCTAGGACCCGGCAATGCCCCGGTGGAAATTATCATTGATGGTCGCAACTCAAATACGGCAGCTTTGGTGATGAATGATGCCGGTGCCATTATTCAGGATTTTAACCAGAGCTGGCTACACAGGCATGGCTCTACGGATTTTCCGGCAAAACTACTGATGAGAGCTTGGTATAACCCTAATCTGGAGTCGCGCTGGTTCATCTTGCCCGGTATTGTGGCTGTGCTGACGCTGGTGATAACCCTGCTGATCACGGGCTTGTCCGTTGCGCGTGAGCGTGAGATGGGAACCTTTGATCAATTGCTCATGACACCGCTAGAACCTTTTGAAATCCTGGCGGGCAAGGCTTTGCCTGCCTTACTGATTGGAACGCTGGAGGCTTTGTTTATCAGCGTGGTGGCTATCGTTGGGTTTCATATTCCATTTACGGGAAGTCTCTGGGCATTGATGGTGGGTCTATGGCTATACATGCTGGCAGGCACCGGCATAGGACTGATGATTTCATCTTTGGCACAAACCCAGCAACAGGGTTTACTCGGTATGTTCATGTTTATGGTGCCTGCCATCATACTCTCCGGGTTTGCAACACCTCTGGCCAATATGCCGGTATGGATACAGGATCTAACCCTGATCAATCCCTTGCGTTATTTTCTGATCATAGTTCGTGCCGTGTTTTTGGAGGGCTATACCGTACACGATCTAATCACCCAGTATCTGGGACTAGCTCTGATAGCCTTGGTGACCATGTGGCTCGCCATGCGCTTATTCAAGCGCAGTACGGCGTAAATCCAGTGAAGCAAATTCTCCCAACATGCACCTAATTGCGCGAGAATCCCTCGGGTGTATCCATGGGAATATCAAGGCTTAATAGTTCTGCCGAAACAGATAGTTAGTTGATCTAATCAATTGTCAAAATCAATGATGTTCTATGGCATTATTCAAAATATCTCCTAAACTTTCTTCATTAAATGTTTGCGGTGTGCCTATTTATGTCGCCACAAGCGGTTATCTGGTCAGGTGTCCTGGATATACGTTCGGTGGGAAATCTGCGTGCTGAATTAGATCTCCTGCTTGATCAGGATACCGATGTCCTCATGGATTTTTCTGCCGTAGAGCGGATTGATACGGCGGTCACTCAGCTTTTGGTCTCGTTTCAGCAGGCGCTGCAGGCGCGTTCCCATCGATTACAGATGCAATCAGTGTCAGAGCATGTTCGCGACGATTGGAGGTTATTAGGGCTGCTTGATGGGATCGAGGCTGATAGTCACTCCGCGACCATGGTTGAGGACCAGCTTATTTAGAGGGAGAAGGTATGGCGAGTATATTGGCGGTTGATGATTCTGCTTCCATGCGTCAAATGGTGGCGTTCACATTGAAGATGGCAGGACATCAGGTGACTGAAGCTGTCGATGGCATGAATGCGTTAGAAATAGCTCAGCGCCAGCGTTTTGATCTGGTGATTTCCGATGTCAATATGCCCAAAATGGATGGTATCAGCCTGATTAAAAAACTACGTAGCCTGGATGGTTTTCGGTTGGTTCCCATGCTGATGCTGACCACGGAATCCTCAGCAGACAAAAAAGCTGAAGGTAAAGCAGCGGGAGCTACCGGTTGGATCGTCAAGCCCTTTAGTCCTGATCAGCTCCTGCAAACTGTCAAAAAAGTACTGGGCTAACATAATGTCAGTGGATCTCAATCAGTTCCTCGGTGTTTTCTACGAAGAAAGTGAGGAGGGACTGGCTCTGGTGGAGTCTACGCTCCTTGATATCGACCTGACTTCCCCTGACGATGAGGCTATTCACGCTATTTTCAGGGCCATACATTCCCTTAAAGGGGGCAGTGGTACCTTCGGACTTAAGGAAATTACCGATCTCACGCATGCCGAAGAAACCCTGTTGGATGAGATACGCTCAGGGCTGCGCCCTTTAACGACGGAACTGGTCAATCATCTCCTGCAGGCCGTGGATGTTTTGCGTACC
>JAJZHP010000044.1 GCA_021804355.1 Pseudomonadota bacterium
GCATCCAGCCGCGCGGCACCATGAGGCGCTGGATCTCACGCAATGAAACCCCGGCCTCACAAGTCAAAATCCCAGAAATTTCATCAAAATCAATAAAATGATCTAAAGCGGAGGAAGACCAGAGTCTTCCTCCAGGATTAAGAGCCACATCACCGTAACTACGCCCCAGACCCATGCAGAGACCTGGTGAATTTCGTACTTGGGAGGGTGCCTGCTCAACCGAGGCCAGACAGCGAAAGTCATGAGGTTCCAACGAAAGATTACCCCAAGAACGAATGGGAATCATGGTCTTTCCTCAAAAACAAATCGCTTATCCAGCTTGTACTTGGCCCAATAACCTATAGCCAAACCCAGCATGGCACCAATATAGCGCATGCCAGGATCGAAAAATATGGACTTAAATCCAAGCTCAAACCCCCAAAAAATCAACGTCGTAACGCCTCCCATCGCGGTGTAGAGGATAAAAGTCTGACCATCGTGAACGAGATTGCGAGCCGTAAAGGCAAAAATATAGCGTTTATCCAAGTAATACTTAACCGCAAGTCCAGCCAAAGTCCCAGCTATCATGGAACTCCACATGCCAAGATCCAGAAACCACCAGATATGGCGGTTTAAGGGCAGAATAATTTGAACCCAAGCCTGGACAGCGATATTGATGACCGTAGCGATGGCGGCGAAGGCGGCATACCAAGCTGCTCGTGACAAACAACACCTCAAAACCATGTAGGATAACTCATCATAGCGTAGTGACGCATGGGCCACTACAGCCATGGGATTAGGTTATGGCTTCCGCTATAATCATTGCAATCAGACAACTTCATGGGATGGCTACGTGCCAGCAACTCGTTCTGTTCCAATTTGTGTTGATCTCGATGGTTCCTTAATTCGAACCGATTTATTGGTTGAGACATTTTTGCTGCTACTTAAGAAGCAGCCCTGGGTCATTTTTATATGGCCATTCTGGTTATTAAGAGGGAAGGCTTACTTTAAGCAAACCCTTGCGGAACGAATCAGTTTTGATGCAAGCCAGCTACCGTATCAACCTGAATTATTATCCTGGTTAAAAGAGCAGCGCCAACAAGGACGAACCCTCGTACTGGCCACAGCATCGCATCAGCTTCTCGCGCAAAAGGTAGCCGATCATCTGGGTATTTTTGCCGAGGTGATGGCCACCCATGCTGGGATCAACCTATCAGGAAAGACCAAGGCTCAAAGACTGACCCAACGGTACGGAATCAGAGGATATGACTACGTAGGTAATCATTCATGTGACCTGGAAGTCTGGAAGACGGCCAATAAAGCCATCGTGGTCCATACAAGCTCACGATTGGAGTTAGAAGCAGCGAGGGAATGCACGGTAGAAAAAGTATTTTATAACCCAGCAGCTAAGTTCTCGGACTATACGAAGGCCCTGCGTTTGCATCAGTGGCTTAAAAATGTATTGATATTCATACCTATGCTGATGGCTCACAAGCTGTTGCAGTCGAATATTTGGCTACAGAGTTTGACCGCATTCGTAACGTTCTCATGGTGTGCATCAAGCGTCTATTTAATGAATGATCTGTTGGACCTTCCCTCAGACAGAAAACACCCAAGAAAAAAAAACAGACCGTTTGCAGCCGGCATTATACCTGCCTATCAGGGATTTATCCTGGTCCCGGTCTTGCTCTTGCTATCCATATCTTTAGCTCTGTATGCACTTCCGCTCTACTTCACGGCCGTGCTAGGTGCTTACTATATGTTAACGATGGCTTATTCGGTATGGTTAAAGTCCATTGTGATGATGGATATACTGGTATTAGCCAGTCTGTATACCCTTCGGATACTTGCCGGCATGGCAGCTACGGGCATTGCCCTGTCATTCTGGCTATTGGCATTTTCGCTCTTTATATTTTTTAGCCTGGCTTTGGTGAAACGATATTCAGAGTTATATCTACAATGCCAACTTCATGAGTTGACTGATTTTGGCAGAGGCTACCATGTCAAAGACATGATCATGCTCATGATCTTTGGCGTTACCAGTGGCTTTATGGCCGTTCTCATCTTCGCTCTGTACTTGAATAGCCCTGATCTCACGCATCTCTACCCCCATGCAGAACGTCTGTGGCTGATAACCCCCATCCTGCTTTATTGGGTGAGTCGAATATGGGTGATCACACACCGTGGGGAGATGCATGACGATCCTGTGGTCTTTGCAGCTACGGATACATGGAGTTGGGTCATGGCCTTCATGATTATGGTCATGATGTACATGGCTGCTTAATATTCGTTTTGCTTGGAGCGATATCTTTTGTTCGTGAGTAGTACAGACAGTCACTATGATATATGATATCAAACCGGCTGAAACTGATCGATAGATGATGGTACAAATCGAAAGTTTTTGCTGGGTGAGTTCATAAAACTCGGATGTGCTTCTTAGGCTGGAAGTCATAAATGGGGTCGCTTAGCATAGGCCTAATGACTACATCGTATCGTCAGAATAACGTGCCATTAGAATTTGAGATGCGGCACTTTAGGTGTCAGAAGAGGGTCTGCTGGTGGAGGCGCCTTATGAAAAGTTGGTGTGATTTGGACCAAGATAAATTGAAGATTGTTGTGCCCTAACAGAAGAGAAAAATTGAGCATCCAATAGGATGGGGTCAGGAATTAGTTGATGCTCCAAGGTTGTTACATACATCGCTGAGACCTATTCAGATTGTATCCAAACCATAATTACTACTTCATCTGGAATTTTATTACCCTGAAGGGCGGCGGAAGTCTTACCGCTTAAAATAACTTCTGCAAAGTGCCTGTTCGATGACTTTGAAAGCTGAAATATTGTATGGTTCATATGGCTATTTCGGGGTTGTTTCGTCACTAAATTCTAACAAGAATGCCAAGGTGATTTGCTAATGAGAGAGTTTTCTGCTTCTCCTCACGAGATGTTGGTCAGTTTATGGCGCAACCGTAATCTCATTAGAGTATCGGTTGAGCGCGAGGTGTTGGGCCGCTATCGTGGATCCGTGATGGGCATCTTGTGGTCATTCTTCAATCCACTGTTCATGCTTGCGGTTTACACCATTGTTTTCAGCGAAGTATTCAAAGCAAGGTGGGGTTCTGGCAATGACTCCAAAACCGAGTTTGCTCTGGTGCTTTTTGCAGGTTTGATGATGTTCAACATCTTTGCTGAATGTATTAACCGCGCGCCGGGTTTGATCCTTTCAAATGCCAATTATGTAAAAAAAGTTGTATTTCCACTGGAAGTGCTTCCTGCCATTACTCTGCTAGCTGCCATGTTTCACGTGCTAGTTAGCCTCAGTGTATGGCTGCTAGCGTATAGCCTTTTTTTCGGTGTGCCTCATGCAACAGCTTTGCTTCTGCCGCTGATTATGCTGCCTTTTGCGATGCTTATCATGGGACTGAGCTGGATTTTGGCCTCACTGGGTGTTTATTTGCGAGATGTGTCGCAAATCATTAGCGTTTTAACTTCCGTGTTATCATTCATGAGTCCCATTTTCTATCCGGTTAGCGCATTACCGGAAAAATATCGCCAATTGCTCTACCTTAACCCACTGACACCTGCCATAGAAATGACGCGTGATGTGCTCTACTGGGGAAAGATGCCTGATATTCATGAGTTGGGTGTTTATTGGCTTGCAACTACTCTGATACTATGGTTAGGTTTTGTTTGGTTTCAGAAGACAAGGAAGGGTTTTGCTGATGTCCTCTGAAATTGTAATTAAGGTTGAGGGTCTGAGTAAGTGTTACCAGATTTATGACCAACCCCGTGATCGGCTCAAGCAATTCTTTTTTCCTCGCCTGCAACGCATGGTTACGTTAACGCCTCGCCAGTATTATCGAGAATTTTGGGCGTTGAAGGAGGTATCTTTTGAAGTACGTAAGGGAGAGAGTGTCGGGATTCTTGGTCGTAACGGTTCGGGTAAGTCCACTTTACTGCAAATGATAGCAGGCACACTGTTTCCCAC
This sequence comes from Pseudomonadota bacterium, assembly GCA_021804355.1. Taxonomy (GTDB): domain Bacteria; phylum Pseudomonadota; class Gammaproteobacteria; order Pseudomonadales; family Moraxellaceae; genus JABEVH01. Next base: position 3,966 of record JAJZHP010000044.1, read on the forward strand.
ATCGGGCTTGGTTGAGACCAAAGGTAGGATAACGGCACTTCTAGAACTGGGTGCTGGGTTTAATCCAGAATTTACGGGGCGTGAAAATGTTTTCCTAAATCTTGCACTTCAAGGTTTTTGTGAAGAGCAGATAAAAGAAAAATTCAATGCTGTTGCACAATTTGCGGATATTGGAAGATTTATCGATCAGCCTGTGAAAACCTACTCAAGTGGAATGTATGCCCGATTAGCCTTTTCTGCGGCCATTCATACAGAGCCTGAAGTCTTGATAGTTGATGAGATACTGGCAGTTGGCGATGCCCCATTCCAACAAAAGTGTATAAATCATCTTTATAAAATGCTAGATGATGGTCTCTCGGTTCTGATGGTGTCGCATGATGCTTATCAAATCCGATCAATCTGCAGCAGAGCTCTGCTTCTTCAGCGTGGCGAGCAGGTATTATTCGATAGCTCGGATAAAGCCATGGATGCTTATATTGGTAATAATATTGAAGAAGTTGCCTCAAACGCTTTAATGCAACCTTTTCAGGATAACATCAAAACTGACTTAAAGGTTGATTCTTGTAATACTGCTTCAGTCTTCTTGGTTTCAATTCACGATCCGATTTTAATATCCAATAATTTGTCGGGAGTCAGTGAACTACGAAGTCGTGGCCCGGTTGATTTGGTATTTACATATAGAATTCATGGGAACTATGAAGAAAATATTTCATTTGTAGTGAATATTTATCGTGAAGACGGCGTCTATGTTTTCGGTACTACGACTAAAATGCAAGGTTTGCCTGAATTTCATCCTGCATCATGCGGCCGTGTTCGTGTACACTTTCCCTCTTTTCCTCTTGTTTCTGGACAGTATAAATTTCGTGTTGCCGTGAACGATGGTCGTGGGCTAAATATTTTGGCCGAGGCAGTTCCTGTCTGCCATGTATCTGTACGCGATGATTTTAAATCAGTGGGGCTTGTTGATATAGAACATCAATGGAGTCATGAGGCTATCACAACTGATGAGGTTAAGCCTATATGAAAAGTGGTGATCAAAATTATATTAAATGCAACGTAAATGAGGCGGAGTAGCTAATGGAACGGGTGGAAAATATTCATTTTGGCAGCGCCTCACTGCGAGATGAGCACGTTCATAGGTATGAGCTGGCTGCACGGGTCGCTCGAGGGCATGTAGTAGATTGTGCCTGTGGCATTGGGTATGGAAGTGAAATAATAGCTAAGCAAAGTAGTGTAGAAAGTTATTTGGGTATTGATCCATCGAAAGAAACCATTGATACTGCAATTAAGAACTATTCAAGTGAAAATATTCGTTTTGAATGCGGAAAGATTGAACGAAATAAATGTGACAAATCGAGTGTTGATACTTTTCTGATGTTTGAGACTCTTGAACATACAGAAGATCCAAATGTAGCTCTCGCAAATGTACGGGCATGTCTAAAGCTGGATGGACTGTTGGTTGGTAGTGTCCCTAGTGCGGAATATGAAGCTCTTTGTGAATCGACTTATGGAGCCAACCCCTTTCATTTACAAAGATTTACTAAAGAAAAAATAATTGAATTGATAAGTCAGTACTTTAGTGTGGTTCGGGTCTTTTCTGTGGAGTTCATTCTTGGGTCGCTTATTCAATGTATTGATGAATGTGTAGATAGTACAGAGATTGGGTACAAAGCACGTTATGGTGATATTGACGGATCAATTCTTTTTATTGCTGGTTCAGAAGATAGTGTTAAGCAGGCCATTATTAAAATTGGCGCGCTTCGTAAATTCTGGCCAAGCATTCCAAAAGTCATTTTAGATCGTGATGAAGTAGCACCACTTCGTGCAACCATGCAGTCGATGGAGGCATTGGTTCGCGGGCGCGATGAAGCTATTGCAGAGCAGGGACGCATGCTGGAAGAGCGGTGGTTAACCATGCAGTCGATGGAGGCATTGATTCGCGGGCGCGATGAAGCTATAGCAGAGCAGGAGCGCATGCTGGAAGAGAGGTGGTTAACTATGCAGTCGATGGAGGCATTAGTTCGCGGGCGCGATGAAGCTATTGCAGAGCAGGAGCGCATGCTGGAAGAGAGGTGGTTAACTATGCAGTCGATGGAGGCATTGGTTCGCGGGCGCGATGAAGCTATTGCAGAGCAGGGACGCATGCTGGAAGAGCGGTGGTTAACTATGCAGTCGATGGAGGTCATGATACGTGAGCGTGACGAAACTATAAATGATTTGCAGCAATTGCCTGCAGTTCACTCCATATGTCAGAAAAAAGCCGAGCCTGCACGTGCTTTATTTTCCGCACTGAAAGCATTATTGAGGCATCGCGTCAGTGAATCTAATGGGAAACGCCGGTAAATTTCATGCGATGCAAGACTGATATTGTAACCACATCGAATCAACATAATCTTTTTCCCGAACTCGCGATGTCTATCTTCTACTTTATTGAGAAGTTACACCAAGAGCTTGTCCAGCAAAGCATCAATCATATTTATTTCTTGTCACGAGAAGGCCAGCCATTATTGCGGATGTTCGAGATGTACCATGAGCGCGTGGGGCGGGGGCAAATAATACCGCATTATCTCGAGGTGTCACGTCGCTCAACCTTGTTGCCTTCACTTGCTCCGCTTGCTGAAGAAACATTTGATACACTCTTTCGCCAGTACCGACGCATTTCCCTATTTGAGTTCTTGTCCAGTCTTGGGCTAGAAGTTCATACTCGAAGTATTGCACAGGCACTGGGAATGTCAGATGGAGCCGATAAAATTCGTGAAGATGACTTTCCAAGCAGTTCTATGTTCACGGCTCTCAAGGCATTGCCACAGTTTCAAGAATTGTACAAATTTGAACGTACTGAACGCCGCCAGGCATTCATCTCCTATCTATCGCAACTTACGGGGGAGACGCCCCCTGCCCAACTTGTTATTGTCGACGTAGGCTGGAAGGGCACGATCCAGGATCATCTGTTTGCCATGCTATGCCGCGATGACGATACTTCAGTGCAAGCAGTTACCGGCTTTTATATAGGGTTAGTGGCAGAAGGCGCAGCTGGACCGAGCAACAACAAATACGGCTTGTTATTCTCTTCAGTGAGTGAACCCTCACCAAAGTTTCATGTGTTCAATGAGAACCGGGCTCTCTTTGAAATTTTGCTTGCTGCAGATCATGGGTCTATCATCAGCTACCAGAGATCTCCAGATGGGCGCGCGCATGCTGTTCGTGGTGATTTTGAAGAGCATGAAATGCTGGAGACGGAAGTGTTTCCAGTTCAGTATCAACTTTTTAAGCATTTCGAGCGTATCGTGTCGCGAGTGCCTCTCTTGGGAAGTAAGCACTTGCTTTCCTTCGAAGAGGTGGTGAACGCGCATGCTAGAATGGTATTTAAACCTTCGGCGTGTGAAAGAACATGGTTTTCATCAGTTTCTCATGTGGAGAACTACGGAGTATTCGAAAGATCATACTTTTCCACGTCTGAGGGCAGACCTAGTTTTGTCGAACGCCTGCGGTTCTTGATACAACTTCTACAAAGGCGCAATTTGGGAACACTTGGTTTTTGGCCTTGGAGTATGCTTTATGAGCGGGGAGGCGCCTTGCCGGCTGCAATCTACGCATTCATTAGGAGGCAGCAGCCCTAAGGTGAATATGGTGAGTAATAGAAAAATTTGTTTTCTGGTTGGTTCGATGGCCATCAGCGGTGGAACTTATGTGATTATCCAGCACGCAGCTTATCTGCAACATCACGGCTATGATGTCACTTTGGCGGTCCAAGAGCCCTTCACAACTCAGACTCTGGTTTGGCACGACCTCATCCCACAACTGCGTTGTGTACCCATAGACATAGCTACGCGTGAAACCTTTGACTTGGTCATTGCTACCTGGTGGAAAACAGCGTTAGAACTGCGACATTTCAATTCTCCTCACTATGCGTATTTCGTGCAATCGATAGAATCGCTTTTTTACCCGGCAGATGAAGTACCGTTGAGAGCACTGGTAGATGCTACCTATCAATTGCCATGCGCGTACGTGACCGAAGCCACATGGATACAGGAGCATCTAGCAAAAGGTTATGGCCATGAGGTGAGACTGGTACGAAATGGCATACGCAAAGATATTTATCGTTTGACGGGGGCTGCTATGGCAACTCGTGACCATAAGACTCAGCCGCGAGTTCTGGTCGAAGGTCATTTTGGAGTTGCGTTCAAGAATACGGCCTTAGGTGTACGTCTCGCCCGAGAAGCAGGGGCTAAAAATCTTTGGGTACTGACGGGGTCTCCGGTCAGATGGATCCCGGGAACTTCACGGGTGTTCTCGCGAGTACCCATGCATGTCACCCCTGATATCTATAGATCCTGTGATATTCTGGTCAAATTGAGCACGGTTGAAGGCATGTTTGGCCCACCTTTAGAGATCTTTCATTGCGGTGGAACAGCCATTGTGTTTGATGTTACAGGACATGACGAATATATTGTAAATGGGCAGAATGCCTGTGTTGTGCAGCGTGGCAATCTGGATGGCGTCGTGGCAACGTTAAGTCGTTTGTTGAATGACCGCCATGAGCTAGCGAGGTTACAGGCAGGAGCCCTGCAAACTGCTACAACTTGGGTTTCCTGGGATGAGTCTTCGGCAGTTTTTCGAGAATGGGTAGAAACAGTGCTGTCCGGGCCCATTTGTGATCGAGCTGTGCTTGCACAAATGACTGACCATGCATTTGCAGCGTATGCTCAAGATGAGCAAATACGCCTAGCAACTGTGAGAAGTTTGCCACGCTATCGACTTAGTGCGCTGGGTGCGCGGCTTCCCTCGTCAGTCCTGAGGACACTCAAGCAATTCGAAGCCATCAGCGAGGTGCTATTTGGCCCCCGCGAGGCTTACTAATGTATAAGATTAGAACCATTGATGTTTGGGATACGCTATTGCGTCGTGATTGTCACCCTGAATGTATCAAACTGGCAACAGCGCAACATCTCTACCTTGGCTGGGCTTCTCAGCTCAAACCGGAATTTTGCGATGGTTGGACGCTATACTTGGCACGTCTCGATGCGGAATTACTGCTTGCTGAACAGTCCAGGATGGGAGGTCAAGACGCTGAATATGAAATCACCAAGGTGATGGAGCAGTGGATATGTAGGGTGTTTTCCGGTTCTGAGACTACTGGGTTGTCTGAACAGCTAGCGGAGTTCGAGTTCAGCGCAGAAGTTGCTCGATCTTATGCAGATCATGGGATATTGAGTTTTTTGCGTGCACACCAAGCTGAAAAGACCATGTTCTTGTCGGACTTCTATATGCGTTCAGAAATGCTACGCCGTTTGCTTGCCTCCAAAGGCTTGGATGAGTTAGTTACTGAAGGGCTATCATCGTGCGATGTAGGGTTTAATAAACGCTCAGGCCAAATTTTCCACCATGTTCATAGGCTTCACGCAGTAAAACCAGATGAACATGTGCACATCGGTGATAACGAATGGTCTGATGTATCATCGCCACGGGCTCTTGGTATAAATGCCATTCATTACTTGCCTGAACCGGCGCATACAGAACGCTTGATGCGCGAGAGGTTGTTTTCGTCGAGAGACGCATTGTTTGACCATGTTCGTTTGGAATGCTTGGACCTGACCCGCGATGCAAGTGAAGGATTGTCCTCCAAGCATCACGCTGCTTTAAACCTTGGTGTTCAAGCAGCTCCCTTATTCATCGGGTTTGCACTTTGGATCGCCGAACAAGCAATTACTCAGAAGTTCGACCGATTGTATTTTTTTACTCGGGAGGGGGAGTTTTTCTATAAAGTATTCTCTACTCTCTTCCCGAGCAACCGATGGTTCGGTCATGATCTGCCTACTGCCGACATCCTTGCCGTCAGTAGGCTGAGTACATTTGCCTCTTCAATGACGCATGTCTCAACTCAGGAAATGTCTCGGGTATGGTCATTGTTCAAGGTACAGAGTATTTCGGGACTTTTCGTGACTTTGGGTCTGAATATCGGGGAGTATTCAGAACTTCTCGATACGATGGATTTAAAGGAAACGGATATCATTAGCGATCCTGGAAGAAATCCTAAAATATGTAATTTATTCAAGAATCCACAATTCGTAAAAGCCGTCAACAATACCTTAGTATGTCACAGCAGCTTGCTTAAATCTTACCTAAATGAGAGAGGCGTACAGGCAGGCAAAAAGATTGGTGTCATTGATATTGGTTGGCGAGGAACTATTCAGGATAATATCGCACGACTTATTCCTGACTCCCATTTCCATGGTCTATATCTGGGCCTGCGCAGCCTTATCAACACTCAGTCAGCCAATGTCACTAAGTCTGCTTATGGACCCGATGAAAACATCTCTGATGAAAGGAGTACACTTTTCTCGAACTTTGCTGCCCTAGAGCTTCTCTGCAGTTCTCCCAAGGGAAGCGTAATGGGATATGTTACTGAAGAAGGATGTACGACACCACGGCGACAAATTGATCAGAACGAAAACGCTGCATATGAGAATTTCGTGGAGTCTTTTCAGGAAGGTGTTTTACTGGCTGCTAAGCATTGGCGATTATATCTCGAAAGCTATGCGGTCGCCAGTCAAGACTTGCACACGATAGCGATGCAGGTGTGGAATACATTGCGTCGTACTCCGGGCGAGGAGTTGGTAGAAGTTTATCTGCGTACCCCACAACAGGATGTTTTTGGTTATGGTGAGATTTTTAAAAGAAGTCAGTATCCTTCGCTGAGTACTATTTTCCTGGCATCTATTTTGGGAGCAAGACGCCATGAATTGATCGAGTATATTCGTCGGGTTCAATGGTCAGAGGCTATCGCAAATGCTAAGGATATCGGCTTATTCCATCGCAGCGTATTGCTTCTGGTCTTCAGGGCGGCCAATCTTTTTAAAGTTGCAGGTTTAAAAATGAAGCTCACCAAGCGAAACAAAAATGTATAATTTTGACGTATGGAAACATAGAATTTCATAGCTGAAGCAGTTCAATCCTCTAGCCTCCGCTGATTCGTAGGTGCAGAGTACGGTGACGGGTGTTCTAAGACTCGTCTATCGGGCTGATTATACCAAGATCCTTCGAAGAGTTCAGGGTAGTAGACAGGACTGAGGCTGACTGAAATGGAATTAAGATGGAATATTTTTCTACGCGATAAAGAATTCGGTTTTAGTGAATAAAATCCGCAAACGGATGGCTGATCAAATTTCCATTGAGATGATGACATGACAGTGTTGGTTACGGGTGGTGCTGGCTTCATTGGTGGCAATTTTGTTCTGGACTGGTTGAGTCAGCTTGATGAGCCCATCGTCAACCTGGACAAGCTGACCTATGCAGGAAATCTCCAGACTTTGGCAGAGGTGGAAGGTGATGACCGCTATCGCTTTGTACATGGGGATATCGGTGATCGGGAGTTACTGAACAAGATTCTCAATGAATATCAGCCCCGAGCTATTCTGAATTTTGCTGCTGAATCGCATGTTGATCGTTCCATACATGGCCCGGGTGAGTTCATACAGACCAATGTAGTTGGAACATTTACGCTATTGGAAGCTGTGCGAGCCTACTGGTTAGGACAGGATGATCAGGCCAAATCTGCTTTTCGTTTCCTGCATGTTTCCACCGATGAGGTCTACGGTACCTTATCGGCTGACGATGCCCCTTTCACCGAAACGAACCGGTATGAGCCCAACAGCCCTTATTCAGCCAGTAAAGCGGCCAGTGATCACCTAGTGCGGGCCTGGCATCATACCTATGGTTTGCCGGTATTGACCACCAATTGCAGCAACAACTACGGCCCCTACCATTTTCCTGAGAAGTTGATACCGCTGGTCATTCTGCACGCCTTGGCGGGCAAGGCTTTGCCCATTTATGGAGATGGTCAGCAAGTTCGGGATTGGTTATATGTTAAGGATCATTGTAGTGCGATACGCCGTGTTCTGGAGGCAGGCACTGTTGGCGAAACCTATAACGTCGGCGGTTGGAATGAAAAGACTAACCTGGATGTGGTCACCAGAATTTGCAGCCTGTTGGATGAGTTAAGTCCACGTCAGGACGGAATTTCCTATGCACAGCAGATTACCTATGTGCAGGATAGGCCAGGGCATGATCGTCGCTATGCCATTGATGCCCGAAAGATAGAGCGAACTCTGGGCTGGAAACCTGCTGAGACATTTGAAACGGGTCTACGCAAGACGGTGGTCTGGTACCTGGAAAATCAGTCCTGGGTTGAGGGGGTGACCAGTGGTCAATACCGTCAGTGGCTGGAGACGCATTACCGTGGCTAGTCAATCCGTGTTATTGACGGGGATTTCCGGGCAAGTCGGTTATGAATTACACCAGCGGCTAGCGGGAAGTCAGTTGATCGCCATGGACAGATCACATTTTGATTTATCCTGTCCTGAAACGCTATCAGCCCTACTAGATACGCATCAACCAGGAATCATCATCAATCCAGCGGCCTATACGGCCGTTGATAAGGCGGAGAGTGAGCCGAATCTCGCCCAGCTAATCAATGTGGACAGTGTTGCGGTGATGGCTGAATGGGCGCATCGTCATCAGGCCTTGATGATTCACTATTCGACCGATTATGTCTTTGATGGCACCAAGGCCACGCCCTATGTGGAGACAGATGCTACCCATCCACTGTCGGTGTATGGACGAAGCAAGTGCCAGGGTGAAGTCGTTATACGCCAATCAGGCTGTAGGCATATCATACTGCGGACTTCCTGGGTGGCAGGGTTTCATGGCAACAATTTTATTAAGACCATCATCAGGTTGGCCCAATCACGAGAAAGCCTCAATGTAGTAGCAGATCAATGGGGCGCGCCCACATCTGCAGCCCTGATTGCCAAGGTAACCATGGACCTGTTGGCCCTTGATCATGCAAGTCCTTTAGATTCTAATACGTACCATCTCACCGCATCTGGAGAGACGACATGGTATGACTATGCCCGTCATATCGTCAGGCGTGCACAGGATGCTGGCATGGAGTTGAAACTGCAACCTGATGCCATGGAAGCTATCGCCAGTGCAGCCTACCCAGTACCCGCACCTCGTCCCAAGAATTCACGTTTAAATTGCGAGCGTTTGCAGCGACGTTTAGGGCTAGCATGCATGCCCCCCTGGCAAGAGGGTGTTGATGCCATTATTGATAATATTCTGTCTCAATCATCCCATGGAGCCAACTCGTGAAGCGCAAAGGAATCATTTTAGCTGGTGGATCAGGAACACGATTACACCCGGCGACCCTGGCTATCTCCAAACAACTGCTACCCGTTTATGATAAGCCTATGATTTATTATCCGCTCAGCACGCTGATGTTGGCGGGGATACAGGATATCCTGATCATTTCGACGCCACAGGATACGCCGCGTTACCAACAACTGCTGGGTGATGGCTCCAAGTGGGGCATGCATCTGGAGTATGTCGTACAGCCTAGTCCTGATGGGTTGGCCCAGGCTTTCCTTCTAGGGGAAGATTTTATTGATGGCCACCCTAGCGCCTTGATCCTCGGCGACAATATATTTTACGGTCATGATTTACCAAGAATTTTGCATGCGGCCGACATTCGTACACAGGGGGCATCTGTATTTGCCTATCACGTATTTGATCCGGAGCGCTATGGTGTGGTGGCTTTTGATGCCCAGGGTAAGGCTATCAGTCTGGAAGAAAAGCCTAAGCAGCCTCAGTCCAACTATGCGGTGACGGGCCTGTATTTTTATGATGATCAGGTGGTGGAGTACGCGAAATCGCTGAAGCCGTCCCCCCGTGGTGAACTGGAAATTACGGACTTGAATGCTATTTATCTGCAACATGGGCAGTTGGCGGTCGAGATTATGGGTCGCGGCTACGCCTGGCTGGATACAGGAACGCATGATTCCTTGTTGGAGGCTGGGCAGTTCATTGCAACCCTGGAAAAGCGCCAGGGCTTGAAAGTGGCATGCCCGGAAGAAATTGCGTTTCGTAGTCATTGGATCGATAGGCAGCAATTGGAAAAATTGGCGCAGCCCTTATGCAAGAATGGCTATGGTCAGTACCTCATGCAACTTCTCAAGGAAAAAGGTTAATCCATGAAGGCGACACCCCTGGCTATAAAAGATGTGGTATTGCTTGAACCCAAAGTATTTGGTGATGCGCGTGGTTTTTTCTTTGAGAGCTTTAACCAGCAAGTCTTCAATGAGACCATGAAGGGTGAGGTGAATTTTGTACAAGATAACCATAGTCGATCACAGCGTGGTGTTTTAAGAGGACTGCATTACCAGTTAGCACCTCATGCCCAGGGTAAACTTGTGCGCGTTGTGGTGGGTGAAGTTTTTGATGTGGCTGTTGATATACGCCATAGTTCACCGACCTTTGGGCAGTGGGTGGGCGAATTGCTAAGCGCTGACAATGCACGTCAGATGTGGATTCCTCCCGGATTTGCCCATGGTTTTCTTACGCTTTCCGAGCATGCAGAATTTTTGTATAAGACGACGGATTATTATCATCCCGGCAGTGAACGCTGTATTCGCTGGGATGATGCCCAGATTGGAATAACATGGCCTTTTGATGGAACCCCACTGCTATCAGGCAAAGATCTAATGGGGCAGGCTTTAAACGACGCCGATATATTCGACTGAGTTTCTTAACGCCCGAGGGCTTCCAGCAAACGCACTTCGGCATCAGCTTGCTCAGCGACTAATGCAGTCATGAGCAACTGCTGATTCTCAACGTTCAGTCGTTCAGTGAGGACATCAAGAGCCGTACCCATACCTCCTTGTTCACTTAAGCTGGCTTGCCGTAGTTGGTCTTGGGCTAATGAAATGGCCTGTTGCTGGTGTTGGGTTTGGGCCTTGATCTGTCGCAAACTGTTCAAATCGTCTTCAACTTCTTTGTAGGCATTCAAAACAGTTTGACGATAGTTGGCAACAGTTTCCTCATAGCGTGAACGGGCTTCTTGAGTTAAAGCCTTGCGCTGCCCCCCATCAAAGAGCGTGATAGCAGCGCTGGCTCCCAAGGCCCAAAGTTCACTAGGTGCACTGATCAAGTTATTGAGGGCACTGCTCTCATAGCCCCCGCTAACGCCCAGCTCAAATTGTGGGAAGTAGGCGGTTCTAGCCAGACCAATTTGCTCATTGGCAATTTCAACTTCTTGTTCAGCCAAGGCAATATCAGGTCGTTGTTGCAGCAGGCTTGAGGGCAAACTATGGGGTAAGGGAGTCTCGGTCAGATGATCGGAAATTTCGGGATGATAAGCTGTAGCGGGTTGACCAATCAGCAAAGCGATAATGTGTTCTTGCAGTGCGATTAAATGCTTGGTTTGGTCCTGATTTTCGAGCAGGGCCTGTAAAGGCAGTTGCGCCTGATCGAGATCACGTTGGAGGGCATCGCCTGCATTGAATTTATCCTGTATCAATGCCAAGTATTGGGTTTGGTCGTCCACGAGTTGTTGCTGCTCTTTTAGCTGATTTGATAGGGAAACTAGCTGAAAATAGGCTCGTGCTAATTGTGACTGAAGGGTTAACTGTAAACCACGGAGATCATATTGACTGGCTTTTTCAAGATTATGGGCGATACGCAGCTGGGCATGAAGACGTCCAAAGATATCTGGTTCCCAACCGATTTGGGCAGTGAGTTGCTGATCAGTGTAGCGATTGGGAAAACCAGGAAAATAGGTAGCACGGTGCTTGGAAAGCTGAAGATTGCTGCTTGAGGCGGATAGCGTAGCACTAGGTAGTAGGGCGCCATAAGCTGCCTTCAGTTGAGCGCGTGTTTCATCGAGTCGAGCTAAGGCCGCAACCTCATTCTGATTTTGGGAAATCTGTTTTTCCAGTTGATTGAGGTGAGTGTCCTGAAATGACTCCCACCAAGTAGTTGAGGGCTGGTAATCGTTATCTTTAACCTGTGCAAAGCCATATTCCGGTGCAAATTGCGAGGGTGTAGGTACAACCGGTTTATGGAACTCTGGCGTAAGTGAGCAACTGCTAATAAGCAAACTCAAACTGATAGCCAGCGCGGGTAATTTCATGGTGACTTACCCTCATCATTCGTGGATAGAGAGCGATGTCCGATAATTTGAACAGCCTGACCTTCACTGATGGAGTCACTGGGATTATCGATAATGTTTTGGCCTTGTACCCAATCTGAATGTATTTCCATTTGCTTGCCAAAATCTCGCCCAGGGAACACGGTTTGTAAATGTACCTTCAGTGCTGGAGTGACGCTGGCTAGCTGCAGTCCATCGCCACGGAAGATCAGCGCCGTGATGGGAATGACCCAGCTGCGTCCAGAAACAGCATGAAAATCAACCGTGGCATAATCTCCAGGTTGTAGGAGTTGGCCGGTATTATCGATATGAAGCTCTACCGTTCGGGTGCGGCTCACAGGGTCTAGCCCGCCAGACACTTTGAGTAAAGTAGCGGTAAACTTTTGACCAGGATGTTCGGCAACCATCAGGTCAATGGGCATACCAGGCTGAACACTCTGTTGCTGTTCTTGTGGAACCTGTACCATGACGCGCAGTTGTTGATTATCCACAAGATGGAAAAGCTCCTGAGTGCTGGAGGAAGAAACCAGGTCGCCTATATCAATATTACGAGCAGAAACCACACCTGCAAAGGGAGCACGGATGACCTCAAAGCTTTGCAGGGCCATGAGGTTTTGTAAACGTGCGCGTGCTGAGGCCACAAGAGCGATTTTGGCTTTGAGATCGCCCTGCTTATCCTCAAGGTCCTGTTGCGATACGGTATGGGTTAGTACCAGATGCTGCCAACGTTCAGCCGTGATTTTTGCCAGTTGCAAATTGGCCTGGGACGTTGCCAAATCAGCTCTAGCCTGTTCGGTCTGAGCATCAATCTCAGGGCTGGTGACGGTCGCCAGAATATCACCCGACTGTACGCTATCACCGATGTCTTTATTCCAGGAGCGGATATAGCCATTACTTCGAGCGCGTATGGCGGCGTCGCGCCACCCTATAACCGTTCCCGGCAGAACCAGATCGTGCTTGGTAGGTTCCAACATAGGTGTCAAGACAGTGACCTGCATGACAGCATCATGCAGAGCTTCTCGCTTTAGCTCAGCTCGGTGATGCTGCCGTTTAAGGATGCCAACAGCAGCCAGGATCACCATCATAGTGATGATCGCCCACAGAGTCGTGCGATAAGTAGGTGCTGTGGCGTTCACCGGTTAGCCTCCTCACTTAAGGGTCGGGATGTATGTAGCCAAGTAAAAACTGCAGGTACAAACGTTAAGGTAGCGAGTGTAGCCAGTATAAGCCCGCCAATGACGGCCCTACCAAGGGGGGCATTTTGCTCGCCACCTTCCCCTAAGCCCAAGGCCATGGGTAGCATGCCAATAATCATCGCCAAGGCGGTCATCAACACGGGTCGCAGTCGGGTCGTGCCTGCTGCTATCGCCGCATCCAGAGCACTGGCCCCTTGCTGCATGCGCTCACGCGCAAAACTGATCACCAGGATACTATTGGCCGTGGCTACACCCATGCACATGATGGCTCCGGTAAGGGCGGGTACACTCAGCGTGGTTTCTGTCAGGAACAACATCCAGACGATGCCTGCCAAGGCAGCAGGTAGGGCGGTAATAATAATGAAAGGATCTATCCATGATTGGAAATTAACCACAATCAAAAGATAGACCAGAACGATAGCAGCCAGCAGTCCCCAAGTCAGATCTTTAAAGGACTGATGCATGGTTTGCACTTGGCCGCGCAAGGTTAGAGAGCTACCTTTTGGCAGCGAGGGTGCTGTATGTATGACATGCTGTATATCGCTGGCCACACCGCCAAGGTCACGTTGCCATGTTGTCCCGTAGATATCGAGTACAGGTTTGACGTTATAGTGGCTTACGACGGCAGGTCCTACACTACGATGGAAACTAGCGAGGTTGCTAAGTTGCTGCGGTGAAGAGTTTGGACTGCGTACTAACAGGTTGTGCAAGTCTTGCAGGCTTTCCATACGATATTGCGGTGCCTGTGTGGTAATGCTGTATTGCACGCCTGTCTTGGGATCCAGCCAAAATGAGGGACTGGTCTGGAAACTGCCCGATAAGGTGATGAGCAAGTTCTGAGCTACATCACTTTCCGTCATGCCCAACATCATGGCTCGACTGCGGTCGACATCCACCTGAATTTGCGGATAGTCATAACGTTGTTGTATGCGTAGATCAGCCAGGCCGGGAATTTGTTTGAGTTGATTGAGCAGATGGTTGGTGTAGATTCGGTTATGCAAAACATCGTAGCCTGCTATTTGCAGGTCCACGGGAGCTGGCATGCCAAAGTTCAATATCTGGCTGACAATATCGGCAGGCAAGAATGAAAATTCTGTATCAGGAAAATGCAGGTGGAGGGCGCGGCGCAATACGCCAATATAATGCTCGGTGGGTGCATGTCCGGTAGCCAGTGAAATGATAATGTCAGCATCACCAGAGCCTATAGGTGCAGATGTGCTATAGGAAAGATTGATGCCACTATAGGGTAACCCAATGTTGTCGACGAGCGTGGCAAGTTCATGGCGTGGAATACTGTGACGGACAACGGCCTCAACCTCGTCACACAATTGTGCCGTTTGTTCTATACGCAGACCGGTTCTCGCGCGCAGATGTAATTGAATCTGCCCGGTGTCGACGCTGGGAAAAAAGTCTGATCCCAACCATGGAAATAAGGCAAAACTGGACAAGGTAAGTACAAGAAAAATAACGATGAATGGCCTGCGCTGCACGAGCAGGGTATGCAGTAACCTATGATAGGAATTACGCATACGATCAAAGCCGGTTTCAAATCTTTTTTGCAAGCGCTCGGCCCAATGGTTATGGGTTGAGTCATGCTCTTCGTCATGCGCCTTAAGCCAGTACATGGCCAGGGTAGGCACGAGTGTACGTGAAAGCAGGTAGGATGCCAGCATGGCAAAAACAACCGCTTCTGCCATAGGGACAAATAAATAATGAGCCACCCCGCCCAGTAAAAACATCGGAGCAAATACGATGCAGATACTCAAGGTCGAGACCAGTGCGGGGATGGCAATCTGTTCGGCGCCATCGAGGATGGCTGCATGGACGCTCTTGCCCTGTTCCAGATGCCAGTTGATATTTTCAATGGCAACCGTGGCATCATCTACCAGGATCCCTACAG
>JAJZHP010000045.1 GCA_021804355.1 Pseudomonadota bacterium
GCTATCTTGGTGCAATCAGATAACTCCATGGTGAATCTACCGACTCAGGCGACATCCATACAGGTACTTAACTGTGTCGTACCTACTAACTGCGCAACGACGGTTAATTTAGCTGATGGTTTTTTGCGACGCTTATTTGTGGGCTCTACCCTGTTGCGTAACAATCTCAATCCGGGGAATACGTCATGGTAAATCGTGAGCGATTCAGGTCAGGACAACAGGGGATAACACTGATAGTAGTCCTGGTCATCCTTATTGTGATTGCTTTGCTGGGCGTGACGGCTATGCGCATGAGTATCAATAATACGCATATTTCTACAAATTCTCGTGCTCAGGCCATGACTTTCGAAGCCGCTGAGGCAGGAACCCGGCAGGCCTATGCACAGGCACAATTGGCGGCCACCTGGAAACCGACCGCATCCCAGCCTCAGCCTCCTATCACTTCCTATGATGTTGCCTTACAAGCATCAGGAAACGCGTTGTGTGATGGTACTAATCCCTCCTATCCCGCTTGTATTGTACTGACCTGTATTACGCAAAATGGCAGCGTGGTCAGTCAAACTTCGGCTAATTGTCAAAGTACGGACCGACTGGATCAGGCGGGTCAACTGCAGACGGTGACTCAGACTACTTATTTGGGAGCGCAGAACATGTATAACTCATCGGTAAATATACAGGCGGCTTTGTTCCAAACGGAATCGATAGGTTGTTTGCCTGAGAGTGGCAGTACGTGCGTGGTGATGACGGCCCAGAATGGTATGACGACCCCTCAGGTGGCTGCATCCAATTATAGTGACACGGTGGTGGTTATCTCTCGCCCCATCCTCGGTACAAATTAGAGGAGGTTTTAATCATGAATTTACCGATATTTTTTATGAGATGGCTGCTACTTGGATGCTTGATGATGTTATCGGCACTGGTTTCGGCTGACGACACGGAAATATATACCCTTCAATCCACCTCTCAAACGTTAGGAGGTCAAGGCGTCCATGTTATCTTATTAATTGATAATTCTGGTTCCTTTGCTTGGTGTATAGATCAGAATAATTTTGCACCACAAACGATTCCCGGTACGAATACATCGCCTGATCCCAATTGTAAGGATGCAACCAGTTCACGTTCGTTTCAGATGCGTAAGGTTGTGACCTGGTTGCTTAATCAACTGGATCCTAATACCAGCGTAGGTTTGTTTACCTATGGCAAAGATGCGAATTTTAATGCTGCAGGCGGTAGCATGTTGGCTCCACTTCGTCCTCTGAATTCTGCGATGGCATCTCCAGCGACATCATTAAATGCTTTATTAGCCACCAATCAGACTACTTACGGATCTACTTGGAAAGATTATTTGCTCAATTGGGTACAAGCTCCACAGCAGGGGTCAGATATAAGCTCTCCCTACTATTTTAATAATATGCCTACCAACTGGCTCTACGAAGGGGTGGCTAGTGATGGATCAATTTCAAATTTGGCTCCTGAAGGTGGCACGCCGTTGTTGGCAGCTTACGGAGAGATACTTAGTTACCTCAAGGGGGCGAATGTCAGCAATAACCTGAGCGGAGGAGATAACTCCTTTGATCAGACGATCTTGGCTAGTACCGGATATTTGTCAGACAGTGTTCAACCACAAATGAACTGTTATGGTTATAGCTGTTATGTGCAGTTGTTCAATTCAGGTGTTAATGATCAAATTTTCCCCACTCCAGTGGGCTGGAACAGCAGTGCCTTATCCTCTAGCAGTTTTATGAATAACGATGGGGCTTATTATCCTCCGGCTGATTATGCCAGTTTAGGTGAGAGTTGTGTGGCACCATCGTGGCATATCATTATTATTACTGATGGTGGTGCGAATATTCCAACGGGTATGAGTCAGGTTTTGCCAATTATTGGTAGTTCGACGATTGGCAAAAATAATTTATGTAATGCTAACAATCCATGGGATAGTGCTGGTAATTTTATGATTGGTTACCATGGGCCTGATGGAGGATACCAAATCGATTACAGCTGTGCCGTGGCAGAATCTTATTATTTAAATAACGCCACGGAGACTATTCCTGTCCCTAATGGGGTGACAACGGATGCTAGTTTGACGGCACCGACTTGTTCAGGTACTACCAGTACTCAACAGTGCATATGTAAAAGTAATGGGGCAACTAAGACGCCAACCTGTAAAAACTATTCTGTGACTCCTGAGGTTATTCCCTATAATAATGGCCTAGGGGTTAATGTTCATACGCATGTAGTTTTTATTGGACCTGAATCAGCAGCAGGCTCAGTGGGTGATACCAACGGTTACAACGATGCCTATGATGCGTATTACATGTCACAGATTGCTTCAGCGGGGGGGGGGCAGTTTTTCTCAGTTACTAACTATCAACAATTAGCCACCGCCCTAGCTTCCATCACGCGTCAGGTCGTTTATCAATCCAGCACGATTGTGGCCCCTGGCGTAGCCGTTAACCAGATGAATCGCTTCAATTTTCTAGATCAGTTGTATTACTCGGAATTCCAGCCGCAGGCTACCTCAGTCTGGCAGGGGAATTTGAAACGTTACTGGTTGCATAGTTCGGATGGGTCCAACAGTCCATCTAGTCTGATTGTGGCAGATGCTACAGGCGCTGAAGCTCTGGATCCAATGACCCAATTTTTCTATAACACGTCCAAGAGTTGCTGGGGAGCCAGCGGTGCAACAGCGACGACCTGTTTGCATGATACAGAGGATGGTTCCACGGTACAGTTGGGAGGTGAGCTACAGGTGATTAACCCCGGTCCGGGCAGTGCGTCAAGTATCGGCCGGCCTGTTTATATTTCGCGTGATAATTATACCGGTACCGATACAGGACATGTGGTTCCGGTGGAGTCGTTTCGTCAGGCGGTAGTAGCCGGGACAGTGACTGCAAGCACAGCACAAGGCTTGTTTAATTTACCTGCGACAGCCACGACTTCAGCCATGAGTAATTTAATGTATTGGATGGAGGGAGTGGATTTAACCAAATCAGATTTTTCAACCACACCTGCCACCTACGTCAGTAATAACTGGATGGGGGATCCTCTACATTCCCAGGCTGTTCTCGTCAATTATGGCTATTCGGGTTGGGGTGGAGCCACGGCAACTACTACTAATCAGACCGCTGAAGCTGCCGCTGCTGAAAATGCATCGCTGCAATATAACTACGTTTTTGTGTCCACTAACGGTGGGGATTTGCATGCCGTCAATGTTTATGACGGAAAAGAAGCCATGATCTGGGTGCCTCAGGAAGAGTTGCCCATGCAGAATGTAAGTTATGGATCGCAAATGGGAACGTCTTCACCCTCGACAACGAGTAGCCGAAGTTTTGGTCTGGACTTGACCTGGACCTCATGGCGTCATGATGGCAATGGAGATGGATATATCGATCCCAATAACTTCCCGAGTACCCCGTCGACTGCAGCAGCATCCAATGATTGGGTTTATCTTTATGGCGGTATGCGCATGGGGGGAAGTACCCTATATGCTTTGAATGTTTCTAACCTGGATAATTTTTACAGGCATCCACCCAGTGGCTGGAATACCCTACCAGCACAACCTTCGCCGCCGTTGGGTGTGATGTGGACTATTCAGGGGCCGCTGGCTGGAGGTTATACATCGACAACAGACAGCACAGATTCAAACAACACCATCGATATTCCCAACAAGGTTGTGCAAAATGCGCCTGCCTCAACATCTCCGTATGCCTATATGGGGCAGACTTGGTCTAAGCCGGTTTTAACGACGATCGCCTGGGGTACAACGACACAAATCACTAAGTACGCTAACGGAACTACCAGTTCAAAAACAGTCGATAACCCGCGTCAAGTGCTTATTTTTGGTGGCGGCTACGATCCGAAGGATGAGACTGAACCTTATGGAAGCCCTTTGGTGATCCCGAAGAAGACGTTTGGCCAAAATACTTACGGACATCAGATCTATATTGTGGATGCTGAAACGGGTAATTTATTGTTTTGGGCGTCGGGAGGTAATCCCAGTGGGGTTTCCAGTGAAGCTGCAGCAAGCCTTTATGTCCCAGGCATGAACTACAGCATTACGGGTTCGGTTCAGGTCATGGATCGGGATAATGATGGTTTTACGGATGCTATCTACTACACGGACCTGGGTGGACAGCTTTGGCGCCTTGATCTTTCTAACAGTGGCACAAATGGAGGGGCTTTTAATTCGTGTTCTGGCTACAGCTTATGTCCTTCCTTGGCACTTGGTGCCGTAAAGCTCATGGATGACGGGGAGGCGTTATTAGGAGCTACGCCCTCAGCGAGTTTGTCGAGTTTGTCGGAACAGCGTCGCTTTTATAGTGGCGTAACGGCTGCTTTGATGCAACAGCCAGCCACGACTCTGTACAATGCCAATCCAGTTTATGTAGGGGTGGCTTTCGGAAGTGGTAATGATTCTCACCCACGCTTGATTGGGACGCAAGATCGATTGTATATGTTTGAGGATTATACTTTGTTTGGAGTTGGAAGTTTAAATCGAAGTGCTTATGTTGTGCCTACGGTTTTGAATGTGGGTTCAAGTTCAGCCAGTAATATTGTAAATGTAACCAACTACAGCTATAGCAGTACTGGATTTAACTCCCTTTTCAGTGGTTCTCCTAAAACTGCTGTTTTTTACATGAATCTGAATGAAGCTGCGGGAGAGAAATCTTTATCGATGCCTACCATTTTTAATGGAGTTATCAATGCGACCACTTATGTGCCTAATAACTCAACTGTAGTTACCCAGAACGCATGCGTGCCGCAGATTGGAACTTCAAATTTTTGGGGTTTCAGCGCATTTGATGGAAGAGGTGAGTTGACTATACCAGGGTCGACATCCATGGTTAGAAGCCTAACGGATGTAGGTCTTGGAATAACTAATATGAGCCTGGTGCTCACCAACGGTACGGCGGTCTATGTCGGCGGTAAGCAAACAACAGGTACAGGTACTGGTACAGGTGGTGATGTGGTTGTTGGGTCAACTTTGCCCAATAATGGCATTATGATTCGCCGTTGGTATCAAAAACGCTAATAAGGGTTAACCACTTCTGACCTAAAAGTTCAGTTCAAGGTTAATAGGTTAGAAGTGGCTAGGTAGCGAGAGGAACTGTATCAACTTTTTTAGTAGATTGTCTTAGCTGAAGCAATGGGCTCTTTATCATAAATAGGGGACATGCGGTATTCATTAAACTTGTTGGTGCGAAGAACAGGCTTAATGGAGGTTATACCGATGTCCCCAATGGATACTATCCTTGGAATACCAAGTTTGGTAGTTCAGCGTGTGGAACATGGTCGTGATATTCAGGTATGGGCATGCCGCAGGGTCTCCCTGCATTTGTGCATTGCAGCCATTGGGGCATACAAAGCCACTTATCAGCATACGCATATACATACTACCCGTCAGGGTAACTAGATCATGGTGCTGCATTTAAGTGCACATTGATGTCATTGCCCACAATGTCAGTATACGTCAATATCTAACTCCAAGTTGAATGGATGAGCTGAAAATATGATGCTTCAGTCATCTACCAATGTAAGCTCCCCCGTCAACTGAACACAATATTGTACGCTGATTGACAGTTTTACACACATACAGATAAAAGACCCGTATCGCTACAGGTCTTTATTTGTCTTGCTCCGACCTGGACTCGAACCAAGGAACTGCGGATTAATAGTCACTACCTATGATGGGGCAGGCTATTTATTACCACGAAGGATCTGTTCCAAAGACGCAACTGCTGACGGAACCCGTGGATTGCTTGATACAGTGCTGTCCTAGGTTATTGATCTCCATCACTTCATAGGAACTTCCGCCAGTTTGTAAAGGTGTGGCGGTGGCGATCAAGGTATAGGAAGAGGCTGTAGGTGACCCTTGTGCAAAAGCCACCGTGTATTTGGCTGATGCGGGGCTGCTACTGGTAGGCATCCATCCATTGATGGTTCCCGTGGTTGACCCTGCGGTGACTATGGTGGCACTCGCATAAGACATGTTGACCGAATACAGTTTCTCCATGTTGGCTGCATCATTGATGAGTTCTCCTTGCGCTTCCGCCCGAGCAGTCTGTTGGACATGCTGGGTATACATGGGAAAAGCTATAGCAGCTAAAATAGCGATGATAGCCACCACGATCATGAGTTCGATCAGTGTAAATCCATGGTTTCGCGAATTCATTTGCATGGTCAAGCTCCTCAGTCGAACCATTGATTTTATGGGGCGCTGCTGATCAATATCCCAAGCATACCAGCAACTCATATGAGTTTATATTAGCCCAAGTCAGCCATATGCAGGGGGTAGCTATTAGTTTTTCGGTCTTCCAGATAGTAATCCAGTGTAGAACGTACCGCTGGAAAGGCTAGGCTGTGCCAGGGAATGTCCTTTTCGCTAAAAAGGGCCGTCTCCAGGGATTCAGTGCCTGAACTGTGCTGTTCGCTGGTCATTTCTCCCCGAAACATCAGGTAAACCTGACTGATCGAGGGGATATTAAATACACAGTAAAGCTGTGCATCGGTAACGTGGGCCTGGGCTTCCTCCCAGGTTTCACGCAAAGCTCCTTGCAGGGTGGTTTCTCCATTTTCCATAAAGCCTGCAGGTAGGGTCCAATACCCTAAGCGAGGTTCTATGGCTCGTCGACATAACAGTATGCGGTCCTGCCAGGTGGCTAGACATCCGCACACAATTTTCGGGTTCTGGTAGTGGATAGTCTGGCATGAGATACATACATGCCGGGGGCGCTCATCATCAGGGACGTTTCTGAGTTCGACAGGGTGGCCACAATGGCTGCAGAAGTTCATTAATCTCTCCAAACTGCGCTGCAGTATACACAAGCCAGGTTGTTTCTGTCTTGTTAGCAGTCTTGCATTACATGGTCAGGGTGGTGATACTCATCATGATAAGGGAGGAGGAGTTTGGGTGTGAGTTTGCCATTGCAACAGCGTCTGAATGAGTTGGGTACACAGCATGTCCTTCACCAGATGCAGAGGGCTTTGCAGCAGTCTCCGGTTGTGATTGAGGAGCGCCTGGATGCAGCGGTACTTGTCGCCCTGACTGTGGAAGAGTCTCCCGCCGTGATCCTGACCCAGCGTTCGTCCTTGCTGGCCGCGCATGCCGGTGAAGTGGCCTTCCCGGGGGGCAAATGTGATGCCCTGGACGAATCGATTCAGGCAACAGCCTTGCGCGAGAGTTTTGAGGAAATTGGGCTGCCAGGTTCGGAAGTTCTGGTGATGGGCAGTACGGGGATGTTTGTCTCTCGAGCTGGATTGAAGGTTCAGCCGGTCATTGGTTTTATTCCTCCTGAAGTTGCCATGTTGCCTAACCCCGATGAGATTGCCAGTATCTTCAGGGTGCCCTTATCGTTATTCCTGGATGAACCTCCTCGTCATGACTACCAGGTTGCGTTTATGGGGCAGAGTTATGTCATGCCATGTTATCGCTATCAAGGTTATGTGATTTGGGGATTGACCGCCTATATGCTGGTTGACTTGCTCAACCGTACCCTGCAGGCCGATATTGATTTTCCTATGCCACGTTTGCGACGTTAATTTTCGGAGAAAGCCATGATTTATACCCTGGGTGAAAAAATGTTGAGTACCGAGGGAGAGTATTTTATTGCCGATAGTGCTGATGTGATCGGTGATGTACGCTTGGGGCCACAATCCAGTGTATGGTTTCAGGCGGTGCTGCGTGGAGATAATGAACCCCTGTGTATCGGGCGCGGCACCAATATCCAGGATGGGTCAGTGCTGCATACCGACTTAGGTGCACCCTTAACCCTCGGTGAGTATGTCACGGTGGGACACAAGGTCATGCTGCATGGCTGCCAGGTGGGAGATTATTCGCTGATTGGAATCAATGCCGTGGTGCTTAATCATGCGCGTATCGGGCGCTATTGCATTATTGGCGCTAATACCCTGATTCCTGAAGGCAAGGAGATTCCAGATTTTTCTCTGGTGGTCGGTAGTCCAGGTAAAGTGATACGTCAGGTCAGTGAAGCGCAAAAGCAAATGCTGGCTGCCAGCGCTCACCACTATATTGAGAACTTCAGGCGCTACCAGGCACAACTCAAGCCACGCTGAGTGAGGAGTTAACATGACCAGGTTGGGAACCCCTTTGACCGCAGGCGCTCGACGTGTGATGCTGCTTGGCTCAGGAGAATTGGGCAAAGAGGTCTGTATTGAGCTACAGCGCTTAGGGTGTGAGACGATTGCCGTGGATCGCTATGCGCAAGCTCCCGCCATGCAGGTAGCCCATCGATCCCACGTGATCGATATGCGCGATCCGGAGGCTCTGCGTCAACTGATTGCGCGTGAAGACCCTCACATCATTGTTCCCGAGATTGAAGCTATTGCCACCGAGGTGTTGCTTCATGAAGAAATGGCGGGGCGTCAAGTGGTGCCCTCTGCACGAGCTGCGCATTTGACCATGAACCGGGAAGGGATACGCCGTTTAGCTGCGGAAGAATTGAGATTGGCTACCTCGAGTTATAGGTTTGCTGATAATTATGCCGATTTTCAGCAAGCGGTCGCGGAGCTCGGCATGCCCTGTGTGGTTAAACCTGTCATGTCATCCAGTGGCAAGGGGCAGTCCCTGGTTCGTAGCCCAGAAGAGCTGGAGACGGCATGGGTTCATGCTCAGGAAGGTGGTCGTGCTGGAGGGGGGAGGGTTATTGTTGAATCCTTCATCGCTTTTGATTACGAGATCACGTTGTTGACGGTCAAACATGCTTCGGGCATCAGTTTTTGTGAGCCTATTGGACATTTGCAGCAGGCAGGAGATTACCGTGAGTCCTGGCAACCGCAACGTATGGAGCCCAAAGCTCTGGATATTGCCAGAGAGATGGCCAGACAAGTGACACAGGCCTTGGGGGGCTGGGGAGTTTTTGGCGTAGAATTTTTTGTGCAAGGCACCTCAGTCTGGTTTAGTGAAGTGTCGCCACGGCCCCATGATACGGGACTGGTAACGCTGATTTCGCAGAACTTGTCGGAGTTTGCCCTGCATGTTCGCGCCCTATTAGGGCTTCCTATCCCTGTGATACGTCATTACGGTCCAGCGGCTTCTTCAGCTTTGATTGTGCAAGGGCATTCTACTCAGGTTGGTTTTTCTGGCCTGGATCAGGCTCTATCTGCCGTAGATACAGATCTTCGACTTTTCGGTAAACCTTCCGTGGAAGGTTATCGTCGTATGGGGGTTGGTTTGGCCTTAGGTGATTCCATTGAAGCCGCTCGCTCGAAATCCCGAGCAGTTATTCAGGCCATACGCATCGATCTGTGAAGCGGTAAGATTTTAAAGATTTACCTAAGGGCTAAAAGCAAGAAGGGAGACCTTAGGGTCTCCCTTATTCTCTTGTCGTTATCGCATCGCTTGAGTATCTTTTTATAGTTTTTTCTTTTTATCAAGTCGCCCCAACTTTTTTGTTCTTATAGTGCTGATGGCTGACTTTATCGGGGTTTTATTATTTTTCTTCTTCCGATGATTGTAATAAAGCACAAGGCGTGCCAATTTTTATATTTTAGTTATCTGTATGATTTTTAAGGGATAAAATTTATATGCCGTGATTGGCTGAAGTATAAGGTGTCACCTTGCGTAACCTGGGGTAAGGGGGAGGTAACAGTTAGGCAACCATCTGCTACTCCAGAGGTCGGAATAGGCACAAAAAAAGGTCAATACAATCGATCTGCGGCAAAGCAGGTAGTGAAATTTAGGGGCAAACGACAACTTGAAGATGATAACCAAGCAATGAACTGTTTTTTGTAGCTAGGTTTGGATCTTAGAAAGTTGTTTGCGGGTACAGAGGGTGAAGAGCGATATAAACGGGGCCATATCAGGGTTTGATCTCATCATATCAGCTATGGCTTCAACAAGAGTACAGAACTAGCTTAAATAACGAGAAGGGAGACCCTGGGTCTCCCTTATTCTCTTGTCGCTATCGCATATTTTGTTTTTTTATATTTTTGTTCTTATTAAGTCGCCTCAACTTTTTTATTTTTTTCTTGTTGTGGGTCGACTGCATCAGATTTATTTATATTTTTTATCGTCTGATGGTTAATATAAAGCATGATGTATGCCAACTTTTTAATATAATTTAACCTGTTGATATGTATAGAAATAGTAATTTTGCCCTGATGAGCATGCCCAACGAAGTGTCACTCTGGGTAACTCGCAGGTAACAACTTAGTTACCGGAACGCTTTCTGGGGATGCCTAAGCGTTGCCGACGTTCCCATAAGGACTTCCTGCTGATCCCCAGTTTTTGAGCCAGTTCGGTTTCAGACATCTGTTCCTGGTTATCCAGGACGAAGCTGGCAAAGTAGTCTTCCAGGGATGTGGTTTCTACAGCACCGCCCACCATGCCAATATCTTCAGGAATATCAAGTGCAAGAAGATCCGCATGTATGGTGTCATGGTCAGACAGGATGATGGCTCGCTCGATAGCATTCTCAAGTTCACGCACATTCCCTGGCCAGTTATAGGCCATAATGGCATCCAGGGCATCCTGAGAAAACTTCATGAGTCGGCAATTAAGTTTATTACAGTTGCGTTCAAGTAAGCGTTGAGCTAATTCCAGTACATCATCACCGCGCTCACGTAGGGGAGGTAAGCGTACTTCAAAGACGTTAAGGCGATAGTACAGATCTTCACGAAACTTGGACTCTTGCGCCAGTTGTTTTAAATTGCGATGGGTGGCAGCGACCACACGTACATCCACTTTGCGAGCTTGAGTGGCGCCAATACGGCGGACTTCTTTTTCTTGGAGTAAACGCAGCAGACGAGCCTGGGCTTCCAGCGGAAGTTCTCCGATTTCATCCAAGAAAAGCGTTCCCCCATCCGCAGCTTCTACCAGTCCCTTGCGGTTAGCTTGGGCGCCGGTAAAGGCACCTTTTTCATAGCCAAAAAGTTCAGATTCAATCAACGTTTCCGGAATAGCAGCACAGTTGACCGAAATCATGGGGCCCTGTGCTCGCGGTGATTGTTCGTGCAGCGACCGGGCAACCAATTCTTTACCTGTGCCCGATTCGCCAAGAATAAGTACGGTAGATTGTGTGGCAGCCACTTTACGTAATCGGGTAAAAACCTCCTCCATAGCGGCACAGTGTCCGATCATCTGTAAGGGGTAGGTGCGCGCTACATCCTGTTTGAGAGCTTCATTTTGTCGGAGCAGATTGCGCTCACGCAAAATGCGGTCGACGGTCAGCATCATTTCATCATGATCAAAGGGCTTGGTAATATAGTCAACAGCGCCTTGCCGCATAGCCTCAACGGCTGACTTGACGCTGCCAAAAGAGGTCATGATCAGTACAGGAACAGGCTTTACCCGAGGTATGAGGGTCGTACCGGCTTCTCCGGGCAGTCGTACATCAGAAATGACGAGATCGATGTCACTCATTTCTATCGCTATAGCCTCAGCTACGGATCCTGCCTCCTGAATCTGGTGACCATGTCTTTCCAAGAGGCGGCGCAAGGAAGAGCGGATGATGGCTTCATCTTCTACAATCAGGATTTGTGCCATGCCGGTTGCTCCTCATGAAAGTCATTTATTTGGCCGGGAAGGGCGATACGTACCACGACACCTTGTCCCTGATCATAGTCGGATTTATCGATCATCTGAATTTTGCCGTAGTGCTCTTCGATGATGCCATGGACCAGGGCCAGTCCCAGTCCTGTTCCTTTGCCTGCTTCTTTGGTGGTGACAAAGGGTTCAAAGAGATGATCTCGTACCAAAGAAGGTAACCCACAGCCAAAATCTTCAACTTCAACCGTCAGTGTATGTTCGCTGCCCATGCAGCGCACAATGATTTTACTGCCCACGGATGAAGCATCGCGGGCGTTGGAAAGCAGGTTGACAAATACCTGCATGAGTCGTTGTCGGTCACCATGAGCAATAGCTTCAGGGTCACACTCATTGATAAAGTCATAATCCCTGCCGTCGGGAACTAGCCGCAGCAGGCTCATGGCTTCTTCGACACAGGTACGAATCGCTACACTGTCCTTGTGCGTCATCGCGCTGTTATCACTGCGGGCAAATCCGACCAGTGACTGAACGATATGGGATATCCGTTGCGTTTGGTCAATAATTTGGGTGCTGGTATCGCAAACCTCTGGATCCTCGCTTTCCGCCTTGAGGTTCTGTGCCAGACAGGCAATAGCTGTGACCGGATTGCCAATTTCATGGGCTACTCCGGCTGCCAACTGACCAATAGAAGCGAGTCGTTCGCTATGTGCCAATTGCGATTCCAGCATGTGAATGCTGGTCACATCTTCGATGACGATGACTTGGCTTTCATCCAGAAGCCAATGTTCGCCTCCAATCAGTGCTCGGTTGAGACTGACCCAGAGGGGCTTGCCCAGGCAATCTATTTTACGCCGATAGATATGAGGTGTATTGCCCTGTACAAAATCAATCAACAGGGTACGCCAGGGTTCGGGCAAGCTGCTTAGGTACGAGCCGGCAGCATGAATTCCGGTTAACTCCATAATTGCCCGGTTCCAATGCTGGATTTCCATATCCCTGCCTAAGGAGCAGACACCTATAGGAAGATCATAAAGAATCTGTCGATGGAAACGACGCAGGGCATCCAGTTCGCCCGCCATGCCAGACATCTTATTGCGGTATTCTTCCAGGCGCGATTCCATGTAATGAATATCATCAATGCCGCCTTGATCCAGGTGAATTTTATAAGGCAGATTCTGGTCGACGAGGTCTTGGGCAACGGCTGGTCCCAGCAGTCCCGATAAATTGGATTCTAGCTGGTCTCGTAGACGTCTTAGGGCATAGGCGCTGTTATCATCTTCGCTCATGCCAAGGTCTTGCAGAGCGTGATGAATCTCTCGTTCGGCAGAAAGTTGCCCTAGGGGGGCAGAAAGCGCTTGGCGAAAATCATTCACAGTGGAAAAAAGTAATTCCAGACGCTGTGGGCGCCTGAGGTTATCGACCGAACAGGTGGCTGCCGCTATGCTCTCGGCACTGCTTTGCCGAGTGATTAAGGAACCCAAAACAAAAAATACGGCGTTAGCCAACGTGGCAAGCATGCCAATATCTTGCCAATAACCGGGATTAGACGTGAACTCAAGATTGCCAAAACGAAAATGAAAAAGCTCGATTTGCAGCAGAAATGGGATAACCAGGGCAATGAGCCAGATCAGCATGCCTAGACTTAGACCCAGGGTCAGTCCTTGGCGGTTGGCTCGGGGCCAGAATAAGACACCGATCATGCCGGGAGCAAACTGCAGGGTTCCGATAAAGGTGATGGTGCCCATCTCGGTAAGGCTATGTTGTTTGTTGAGAGCCACAAATAAGGCATAAGCCAAAGCAATTAAAACCAGAATCAATAGGCGGCGTACTTTCAGTAACCAGTCGTAAATATTTTGTTCAGGAGGAGGTTGGTAGATAGGCAGTACCAAGTGATGCAAGAGCATCGATGCCATGGCCAATGTGGTCACAATGATAACGCCACTGGCTGCGGAAAGGCCCGCCACAAAGATTAATACGGACAAAAGCCCGCTCTTGGATGACATGGCAACGGCCAGCGTGAAGTACTCAGGATCAATGTCGAAATTAGCCAGTTTGATGCCAGCCCATAGCACGATAGGAACGGGTAAAGCCATTAACAACAAATAAAGAGGAAATCCCCAACTGGCCTTGATAAGGTGCAGAGGATTCTGGTTCTCAGTAAAAATCATTTGATACATAAAGGGCATGACCACAGCCGAGAACAAAAAAGCCAGCATCAAGCTGTGCCAGGGGCTGTCTTTTAATGGGGTATAGAGCAGCTGCAGGCTTTCTGGGTTTTGGCTGAGCCATTGTCGTAATCCTGAGCCCCCCCCCATGACTCCCCAATAGGCATAGGCTGCCACAGCCAGAAATGCCGTCAGTTTGATCAGGGACTCCATAGCAATGGCGACCACTAAGCCTTCATGTTTTTCTCGTGGGGTGATATGGCGCGTGCCAAAGAGCAGGGTGAAGATACTGACTATGATACAGAACCACAGGGCCAAGGTATTGGGCTGGTCCTGGTGGGTCAGTACCCCGATACTGTCAGCCACGGCCTGAATTTGCATGGCCAGGATGGGCATGATGCTAAATAGCATGGCCAGGGTCGTAAAAGTGCCTACCCACTGGCTGCGATAGCGATAAGCAAAAAGATCAGCCAGTGAACCTAACCTGTGCGTTCGTGTCAGCCTGAGGATGGGAGATAGTACCACCGGTGCCAGCATGAACGACCCAGAAATGCCGAGATAATAGGCCAGAAAGTTATAGCCCATGTCGTGGGCAAAGCCTACGGCGCCAAAAATACCCCAGGCAGAGACATAGACGCCGAGTGACAGAACGTAGATGACAGGATGTCTTAGAAAACGAACCGGCACCACACCTGAGTCAGAGATATAGGCCACCAGAAACAGGAGGAGAAGATAACCAACCCCTAGTACCAGAAGATGGCTGAGACTAAATATCATTAAGATCCTGTCCTTTACTGATCCAATAACTGATAAATATCAGAATGGCCCATAGCAAATAGGGGCGATACCAGTCTTCACCACCATGGCTCCACCATGCAATGACTGTAGGAGAGAGCAGGTAAGCTCCC
Source organism: Pseudomonadota bacterium (assembly GCA_021804355.1). Classification (GTDB taxonomy): domain Bacteria; phylum Pseudomonadota; class Gammaproteobacteria; order Pseudomonadales; family Moraxellaceae; genus JABEVH01. The sequence goes on from JAJZHP010000045.1 coordinate 14,583, forward strand.
ACCATCAAAAGTAGAACCAGTCGATCAATATACATGCGACAAACCCGATGATGTTACGTGAAGTAACAGCTTAGCAAATCCTTGGAGAAGTCTCACGACTATATTGGAGCGCGTTCATAAGATTCGACTACAGGACAGCTTTAGGGCCGATCTGCCAGGGTCAAAGTGCGTGGAAGTTTTGTTCTTTGCCAGTGCAGGGTCGTATAAGCCAGAAGGTCCTGGGTGCTGGCGCCGTGCATGGAAGCGGGTGCAGGATGGCCCAGTAGCTTCAGGATATCGAGCAAGGTCGGAGTCGGTTCATCCAAGGGTATGGCAGGAGCGTGGTTTTGTTTAGAGTATTTACGCCCTGAGGCATCGAGCAGGACAGGGATATGCATATACACAGGCGAGGGAAGGCCAAGTAGTTGCTGTAAATAGATCTGTACCGCGGTGTCGGCGAGCAGGTCCGATCCACGCACGACATGTGTAACACCGCTATCGGCATCATCAACCACCACAGCCAGAGCATAAGCGATATCACCATCACGTCGCCGTAGGATGATGTCGCCACTGGTGGAGGGGAGGTGATATTGCTGTGGGCCATGCAAAAGATCGTTAAAAGAGACGCTAAGATCGGCGACGCGTAAGCGCCAGCTATGTTCTGGTCGGAGGAGATCAACATGCTGTCGACAATGGCCGGGATAGCGTGGTTGGCCTCGCCGTTGAGCGCGCGAACAGTTGCAGTTATAGAGATGTTGGTGAGCAGCCAGGTGATCGATGTGATCCAGGTAGGTGGGCAGGCGATCGCTTTGTTTAAGAACAAGGCCATCCCAAAGCAGTCCGTAGGTATGCAAGGTCTGCTGTATCAGGTCTGCATAGTGAGCATAACTGCGCTGATGATCCGTATCTTCAATGCGCAGCAACCATTGCCCGCCAGAAGCACGAGCATCCAAAAAACTGGCTACGGCCGTCAACAGCGAGCCCCGGTGCAGGGGGCCGCTGGGACTAGGGGCAAAACGCCCCGTATAACTCATATCGAGACCACATTAGCCTTGAAGCTGCTTTTCCTTGATTTCTGCCAAGGTTTTGCAGTCGATGCATAAATTGGCGGTAGGACGTGCTTCGAGTCGGCGAATACCTATTTCAACGCCGCAAGTCGTGCAATATCCATAATCATCTTCATCGATACGCTTGATGGTTTCATCAATCTTTTTAATCAACTTACGTTCGCGGTCGCGGGCACGCAACTCCAGCGAGAACTCTTCTTCTTGACTAGCGCGGTCAACGGGGTCCGGAAGGTTAGCTGATTCGTCCTGCATATAATGCAGGGTACGATCCACTTCTTCCATTAGCTCCTTTTTCCATGCATGCAGGATATTTCGGAAGTGATCTTTTTGGCGTGTGCCCATGTAGTCTTCGCCAACCAGTTCTTCGTAAGGGCTCTGGCCGTGAATCAGTGCCATACTATCAAGCCCTTTGGCTGTTTTCTTTTCAGATGCCTTCTCGGGCGAACTGCCTTTGGTGGCTCGAGGAGATTTTGCCTTGCTGGTTTTGACTTCTTTTTCAGTACTCGGTTTCGTTGCCATGATCGCTATTGCCTTGAGCCTATCAAACGTTCATCTATAGCAGGAAGATTCATCTCCTGCAATCTCAGCGAGCAGTCTATTGCTCTAGTTCTACCCAAAGTTGACCGTTACTCACCTCACAAGGTATGGCTATCAATTTCTGGCCCACACAGGGACCGGATATACAATGACCCTGTTCGATCTCAAACAGGGCACCATGATTAGCGCATATCAGATGGTTTTTTTCACTATCCAAAAACTCATCCGGAACAAAATTCAAACTGATACCTAGGTGCGGGCAGTAGTTACGATAAACACGCCAGCCACCCTGCCAGCGTACCACGATCAAGGGTAAGTAACCCAGCATCAGCTCGCAAGTACCCGGATCCTCCAGCGCATAGGGGTCAAAATTACTGCAAACTACCATAAGCTCCAGCCTGTCCTGCTTAAATACTGAACTATACTTGACCTTGATCACAAGCCCAATACGGGCCTGCATCAGCATTCAGGAGGTATTTTATCATGGAAGCGGGTAAGGATGAGGGACAAGAGTTACGCCAGCAATTGCGTCAGGGTTTGCGGGATGCTGCCCGCGACCTCCAGGCTATGTTAAAAAGCCCAGTACACTTCTCGCACTTACGCTGTTGTTCGGACACAGATTTGCAGTATGAGCATCAGCGTCATCTGGAGATTGTCGGGCGACGTGCGGGTGCCTTGCTCGAGGCACTAAAGACGACCGATGCGGAAGAAAATAAGCGCTTGTATGACGATATATTCAATGAATTGGGCGAGGTCATTGAACAACGATTGACATCCTGTCTTGAACAAGGGGTTAGTGCGGGTGAACATACTTGGGAATGCCGTTTGTCCGTGCCTCAGCGTTCTGTGGTGGCTGAGTTAAAGCTGCATTTTCATGCCTCGTAAATAAGTACAGTAATTTGTAATTTATGATTTTTGGTGTAATATACGCTGATGCTCTGGCGGCTAGGGCTCGGTCGTGCTGTGCCCCCTCTGCCAGGATTTACCAATTCTGATGCATTGGCCGAGGAGCCTTGCCATGACGATATCAGCATCCCTATGTCAACGTGACTATGCCACGCATACGGTAGAAAACGTGGCCAGCCCCCTGCAAGATTACAATCTTTTTAGCCAAGACCAGGTTTTGATGGCGGCCGTGCACCGTGAAGGAGCGGCTCATGCGGTTGCTGAGCTGGAATCCTTTGGCCAGCATATAGGCCGAGCTGAATACCTTGCTCTGGGAGATGTAGCCAACCATGTGCGTCCTGAGTTGGCTACGCATGATCGCTATGGTCGTCGTCAGGACCTGGTCAGTTTTCATCCGGCTTATCATCAATTGATGCAGACAGCGATGACTCATGGCTTGCATAGTTTGCCCTGGGAAGCTGGGAAGGTAGCCGGACATGTACATCGTGCCGCCTTATGTTACATGCATTCCCAAGTTGAAGCTGGGCATGGCTGTCCCGTTACGATGACTTTTGCCGGGGTGGCTGCTTTGCGAGCAACCCCGGAGTTATCCAGGCTCTGGCTACCGAAGGTGATCTCAAGAACCTATGATGCCCGCAATATAGCTCATGATGCCAAAAACGGTTTAATCCTGGGTATGGCGATGACGGAAAAGCAGGGAGGATCGGATGTGCGATCCAACAGCACACGTGCTTATCCTCTGGGCCATCCTGGTCCAGGCATGCCCTATGAACTGGTTGGTCATAAATTTTTTGTCTCAGCCCCTATGAGTGATGCATTTTTAATGCTGGCACAAGCACCAGGTGGCCTCACTTGTTTTCTGGTTCCGCGTTGGCGTGGCCGTGAGGATAAGAATGCTGTCGAACTCGTGCGGCTTAAGGACAAGATGGGTAATGTTTCCAATGCATCCAGTGAAGTGGAACTGCGTGGAGCCCTGGGTTGGATGGTGGGTGAAGAAGGTCGAGGGGTAGCCACGATCATAGAAATGGTCGCCATGACCCGTTTTGATTGTATGGTAGGTTCTGCGGCGGGTATGCGTATGGCGGTATCTCAGGCCTTACATCATTGTCGGCAACGTTCAGCCTTTGGTGCCCTGCTGAGTGAGCAACCCTTGATGCAAAACGTATTGGCTGATCTTGCCTTGGAAAATGAAGCGGCCTTACACCTAAGTATGCGCATGGCGCGAGCTCTGGATCATGGGGAGCAGGAGTCTGAGGGGTTATTAGCCCGGCTGGGTGTGGCCATTGGCAAATACTGGATTTGCAAGCGCACGCCTCAGCATGCTTACGAAGCTATGGAATGTATCGGTGGTAGTGGTGTTATGGAAAACTGCATGATGCCCCGGCTATACCGCGAAGCGCCTATCAATGCCATTTGGGAGGGTAGCGGTAATGTGCAATGTCTGGATGTATTGCGCGCTCTACACAAAACACCCGCCGTTTTAGAGGCTTTTTGGCAGGAAATAGCGTTGGCACAAGGACAACATGCCCTGTTTGATAGCTTTGTAAATCAATTACAACGTGGTTTCAGGAGCGCAGCGGCTGAAGA
>JAJZHP010000148.1 GCA_021804355.1 Pseudomonadota bacterium
ATGCTTGCTGTCCCCATGTGCCTGATGTTTGAAGCAGGGCTTTTAGCAGGGCGTCTGGTAAAAAACCAGGCGGAAAAGCGCGCCTGACACCTGTCATGGATAACGACCGGTGCCAGGGCAACGGTCAGTGACTAATTCGCTGCTGAGGGTTTTTCAACCTTCAACAACTCAACCTTAAACACCAGAACTGAATTGGGGGGTATCGGTCCCTCGCCATTTTCACCGTAAGCCAGTGCTGGTGGAATATAGAAACGATAAACACTGCCAGGGGTCATCAGCTGCAAGCCTTCTGTCCAACCAGGAATAACCTGATCCAGCACAAATTTGGCAGGTTCTTTACGTTCATAGGAACTATCAAAAACTTTACCGTCGATCAGCTTGCCTTCATATTGGACCTGAACAGAATCAGTAGGCTTGGGGTGGTGTCCCTTACCTTCCTTGACTACCTCGTATTGCAAACCATCAGCCAGCGTTTTAACTCCAGGCTTCTTGGCGTTAGCAGCCAGGAAGGCATCACCTGCTGCTTTGTTTGTGGTTGATTCCTTCTCCAGCCTTTGTTTTTCTTCCATCATCATTTTGGAACGAAACTTTTCCAGCGTAGCCTTAATCTGATCTTCACTCATCGCTGGTGCTTTATTACTGTAGGCATCCTTGAAGCCTTGCGTAAACATATCGACATTCAAATTGGGGATATGGGTAGCATTCCCTTTACCTGTCAGATATCCCAGGGCATAGCCCACCTGCTGATCTTCCGTGGTAACTGTCGCAGCCTGTACCCATACTGGCGATAGGCTCGCTGCTATGATGACTCCTGCCAACAAACTGAACTTCATTTATATAACCTCCATGGGGCAGCACAGTGGGCGCGCCACCGACAGCCAAGCATAAACGCTCGCATCTCATTTGACCATGTGCAAGGCATGTTGGCGACATCAAATTCACATCTAGGGCCCCAGAAGCGTTTAACCAACGATCTTTTGATGCAAGACAATCAAATCATAGGGGTAAGGCTCTCGCTTTTTTTTTTATCATCAGCTATTTTCAATCTGGCACAACCAAAATGAGGACGTGATATGTCTGTCGAAAAACCTGCCCCCAAGGCCAAGGCAGCATCCAAGGCCAGCCCCGGTTCCACGACCAAGGCTAACCAGGATAAAAAGCCCGCCAAGTCAGCTGAGAAACCCGCCATGGACTTAGAACAACAGATTGCTAAAATTCAGACCAAACTGGAAGATGCACGCAAGAATGCACAGGATGAATACGAGAAGTTGCTTGATCGTGTTCAAAAAATGGCCGCTAAACTTGAGAAGGATCTGACTGACCGCCTTAAGAAACAGCTTGATAGCATTAAGGATAAAGATATCAAATCCCAGATCAAGGGCGCTACCGATGAGGCCCTCAGAGAAATCAAGGTTCTGCTTAACCTGGCTAAGGATGACTTCAAGCAAGCCCAGAAGGCCATGTTAGAATTGCAGAAGAAAAGTAAGATCGGCGACTACATTAAAAAAGCGTTGAAGCCTGTAGCTAAACCCGCTGCCAAAGCTCCTGCCAAACCAGCAGCTAAACCGGCCGCCAAGCCTGCCGCCCCTGCAGCAAAAGCTCCAGCAGCCAAAGTTCCTGCTAAACCAGCAGCTAAACCAGCCGCCAAGCCAGCAGCTCCTGCAGCCAAGGCTCCTGTGGCTAAACCATCTGCTAAGCCAGCAGCTCCAGCAGCCAAGGCTCCTGCGGCTAAACCAGCAGCTCCAGCAGCCAAGGCTCCTGTGGCTAAGCCAGCCGCTAAGCCAGCCGCGCCCACTAAGGATGACAAAGTATTGAATCCCAATACCGATCTGGGATTGCCACCCGCTTCAAAATAAGTGCTTGTCTCCACCACGACAAAGTCCATGATTGGGCTTTGTCGTGGACTACCTTACCTTCAACAGTTCCTCCTCCACAGCCTGTAGTTCAGCGAACAATCGACGATCCTGATCGGGATCGCAACCGATCACATCGGCATAATTTTTCAGATTCTGTGGTAGAGATTGGGCTTGCTGCAACATGGTCAGGGGACGCCACCCCAACACAGAGTACAGTGATGCTTGCTGCACCTGTTCCGCCTGCAATTCAGTTTTGGCTAATAACTCTGCCCAGGTTTGACTGACTGCTTCCGTCATATCTTCATCCAAACTGAGCTTTCGGCGCAGCGCTACCAACCTGTTCTGGTAGGCATCATGAAATTCACGACACATGACCACTACCAACTCCAGATCTTCCTTCTCAAGAAGACATTGCTGACTGGCTGCGTAGCCACACGCCAGCAAAAGACTGGTATCCATGCCATAGTGATGCCAAAGCGCTTGGGCCCATCCGCGAAAGCATGATTGTTGATATACTTTCAATGTATAGGCCCACAAAGGGTTTTCTAAATCGTGTGGGGTGCTCATACCGTGGTCCATGTGTTAATCTGATCGCATGATAGAACTTAGACAAGCCACACTCCACCGTGGCAGCAAATTGATTTTCTCCGAAGCCAATATCAGGTTATTCCCTGGTTGGCATGTGGGTGTGTCAGGAGAAAATGGTGCAGGCAAATCCAGTCTTTTTTCCCTGCTCAAAGGTACCTTGCAAACGGATGGGGGCGAGCTTGCTCTTCCTGCAGCATGGACTCTGGCCAGCATGGAGCAAGAGGTCGCTGCAACCGATCAGCTGGCGCTGGACTATGTGCTGGACGGCGATGCCCCTTTACGCCTGATTGAAGCACGATTACTTGCTGCAGAACATGCTGATGATGGCGATGCCTTATCAGCGGCGCATGCTGACTACGATGCCGCCGGAGGCTATGTTGCCAAAGCGCGCGCCAGCACCCTAATGGCTGGGCTTGGCTTCAAAACGTCAGATGAAGGGCGGCAAGTCCAAGACTTCTCAGGTGGCTGGCGAATGCGACTTGGATTAGCCCGGGCCCTTATGTGTCGATCTGACTTATTGTTGCTGGATGAACCTACCAACCATTTAGATCTGGATGCGCTACTCTGGCTGGAAGACTGGCTCAAGAGTTATCCTGGATTATTGCTACTGATTGCCCATGACAGGGATTTTCTTGATGCCGTATGCCAGCACATGTTACATCTGGCTGATGGAGAGTTGCGCTATTACGCTGGCAACTATTCGGCTTTTGAGCGCGCACGCGCAGAACGTATGGCACAACAGGAACAGATGCGCGTCAAGCAGGAAAGAGAGCGTGCCCATTTACAGTCCTTTGTTGACCGCTTTCGTGCACAGGCCACCAAAGCACGTCAGGCCCAGAGCCGCATTAAACGACTAGAAAAACTGCAAATGATTGCTCCACTGCACGCCGACTCGCCCTTTCGCTTTGAGTTTATGGCGCCAGAGCGTATGCCCCAACCTCTTCTGGACCTTGAACATGCCGCTACCGGTTATGGCCAACAGATCCATCTACAAGATATCAACTTACAATTGGCTCCTGGTGACCGCTTTGGCCTCTTGGGTCGCAACGGGGCAGGTAAATCAACGTTGATGAAACTGCTGGCCGGTGAACTTTCCCTGCTTGCTGGAAAAGCTCATCGTGCCGATGGCATAAAACTGGCCTATTTTCATCAGCATCAGGTTGATGCTTTTGCCGATGATGATACGCCCATGTTATGCCTGCAACGCATGGATCCTCGTGCATCCGAACTTAATATGCGCCAGTTTCTCGGAGGATTCGGATTCAGCGGCGACCATGTTTATGCCCCTTGTGGACGATTCTCCGGAGGAGAGCGGGCTCGTCTGGCACTTGCACTCTGTGTCTACAGTCGCCCTCACTTGTTGTTATTGGATGAGCCCACCAATCATTTGGACATTGATATGCGTCTGGCCTTAAATCTTGCACTACAGGCTTTTGAAGGCGCTGTCGTTCTGGTTTCTCATGATCGCACACTACTTTCTAGCTGTTGTGAACGTTTTCTGCTGGTCGATGGCGGAGCCGTGACTGACTTCGCGGGTGATATTGACGACTATGCTGCCTGGTTACGCCAACCTGGCGGCACCGCTTCTACTACCCCCCGTGTTCGTACAGATCGTCGCGAAGAAAAACGGATGCGTGCCGAAAAACGGCAACAAAAGCGCCCTATGCAACAACGTCTTCAACAACTGGAGACGGAGCTTGCCCAGCTGAATGAAAAAGACCGGACTTTGAGTGCAAAATTGCATGATGAGTCCCTGTACCTTGATGCCAACAAAGCCAAACTGCTGGAACTGATTGCAGAAGCGGAGCAAATTAAATCCCGTATACAAGCCAGTGAAGCGGAGTGGTTACAACTCAGCGATGAACTTGACCAGCATGCAACGTCCTGAATGTCGACCGGGGTGTGCAGCTTGCTGCATTGCTCCCTCGATCACATCACCCCTACCCGGCATGCCCGAGGGCAAGCCGGCAGGCGTACCTTGTGTCCAACTGGATGATTCGGGGTTATGCCGCCTCATGGGCTCTCCTGAACGCCCTGGATTTTGCTCGGGCTTGCAGCCCAGCTTCAGCATGTGTGGCTTACATCGTGAAGAAGCACTCGCCAATCTGCATCACCTTGAACAAGCGACGCTGCCCACCCGCATTTTGTGGAGAACCTCATGAACTTTGCCTCCCCCCGTGCACCTTACCCTGCTACGCGTATGCGCCGTCTTCGTGCCCAGGAGTTTAGTCGCCGCTTGGTACGTGAACACAATATCAGTGCGGATGACCTGATCTATCCTGTCTTTATCCTGGATGGGGAATCACGCC
>JAJZHP010000046.1 GCA_021804355.1 Pseudomonadota bacterium
ATCTTTATCCATGACCAGCAACCGTGCTTCTTGATTTAACTTATCCAGCAAACGCCGGCTATGCCCACCCCGTCCAAAAGTGGCATCGATGTAATAGCCATCGCTACGAAATAAAACATTGTTAACGGTCTCTTCTGCCAGAACCGTTTTATGTTCGGCTATATTCATTACAAGGCCAGGGTATCGATGGCCTGAGCCAGATGCGCTGCGGAGAAATCTGCAGCCATAGCCTGAGCATTCATAGCGTCCCAGGCTGCCTTATCCCATAACTCACATTTTTTTCCCTGACCCGTCAGGACAACCTGCTTATCCAGGCCTGCGTATTGCCGCAACTCGGGGCTGATCAATAAACGCCCTGCGCTATCCATTTGCACTTCAGTGGCATATCCCAAGATACGACGCTTGAGTAAGGCCAGATCTTTGTCCGAACCGGGCAAGGCGTTAAAAGCTCGCTCAATAACTTCCCAGTCAGGCAGGGGATAAATGACCAAACAGGCTTCACGTAGATCCACCGTTACAACAAAACGTCCCTCACAGCCTTTTTGGACGCGATCGTGGTAGCGCGTCGGCAAACCGACACGACCTTTGGCATCCATTGTGAGCTCGTCATAACCGCGAAACACTGAACTCTCCTTGTTTGTGAGCCATTCTTCCCACAAAACAACACTTTTCCCCACGATGGAGCAACTATAGAAGTCGTCCGCCTCAGCGTCAATGCCGCTTCAAGCCCAGTTATAAGAGCAATAATGTGTTTTATTTCAGAGGGTTACGCGATACTTGAAATTTGCCAGATATTAGACTTGTCTTTTTTAATCAATGAGTTAGACGGGCATCTTAAACCAACTTCTGATATTAAGATAATTTTTAGTTATAAAAAGAAAGGAATTAATCGATATCATACAAATGCTGACCCTGTGTACAGGACCGACGCTGTCGATTATAGCGAAGCTGACGACTATCCCATGCCTGTAACAGCCTAGGCAAAAAAAGTGCGAGAGCCAGCCTGTAAGCCGGGTTCTGTCAAGAACAGTCATTCATCTAGGCCAGACGTCACCATCTGGCTCAAGCAACCTACCCGGATCCCGCGCGGGCCACGCGTATGGATCCCTATTTGGTCTTGCTCCAGGTGGGGTTTTCCCTGCCACGTCATGTTGCCATGCGTGCGGTGCGCTCTTACCGCACCATTTCACCCTTACCTTCTGCCGAAACAGATTTGGCGGTATATTTTCTGTGGCACTTTCCGTCGACTCGCGCCGCCCAGGCGTTACCTGGCACCCTGCCCGCTGGAGCCCGGACTTTCCTCCCCCGGACGCATCCGGCGGCGACTGTCCAGCCAACTCTCGCGAGCGCGATGCTACGGGTCTTGGCGTCCTTTGGCAAGAAAAAACAAAAAGCCCGGTTTCCCGGGCCTCATGTTTAACCTGATCCGTGCTTATTCGAGAGTATCTGAACACTCTGAGTTGGCAGGATTATCATGGCAACGCACATGCTTGAGCAGACTCATGCACTTGGCATCGTAGATACCATCATGGGTTAAGGAAATACGTGAGTCACGCAGCAAAATCATGTATTTATCCTTATCAGCCTGAGGCAGATCCAACCAGTATTTGGGATCAATGGTCGCTTCTGCCCGTTGTATGATTGCGAGAGAATGATCAAAACGCGATGCAACGTACTCACGAGATTTCTGGCCGAAACCGGCAGGGAACTTATCGGAGCGTATCACCACCTGAATGGTTAGCTGTGCCAGAGGGAACTTCACAATAGCCCCCTTCGTCCCTAAACCCTTGTACAACTCTAAAGGCTTGAAGGCTGCAGCAGGCGCGGCAACGATATCCACAGACCCATTATTAAACTTACCGGCAAAAGTGATAATATCCGAGGCTACAGGTTGCGCCCCTACCTTCTGCACCATCTTGGCCTGCGCCTTGTCATAGTCGAGCACAGCAATCTTCTTACCTGACAGTTTGGCAACATTATTGATAGAGCGATCGTTGACAAACAGATAAGCCGCACCCATGGGAGATATGCCAGCAACTTCAAAATCATTACTGATCATATATTTGGCTAATTTGGGTTCAGCTAAGGTAGCCACTACTTCATGCAACTGCTTGTAGCTCGTTACTGCACCGATGGAATCTATGCTACCCGAGAACTTATCAAACTGACGGGCACGCAACCCTGTCAGCACCACACCATCGCATTGACCGCCCTTGAAATCTTCAGCAGCAATACGTTCATCGGTGTATGGCTTAAGCTCAATGTCGGCGCCCCATTTGGCAGCTTCGAGCTTATAGTCCTTCATTTGCGAGTAAACGTCGCCTTGCGCACCCAATATGTCAAACACACAGATTTTCTGAGCTGCTTGCGCCTGAACACTTGCCAGCAAACCGCCAGCCATGGCGAGGGCTGCAACCTTGTAACTAATCGACTTCATCATTTTTACTCCTTGGGATGCCGTCGTTGATGGGAAATTCGTCCTTAACCTGCAATTACAGGTTATCAATATTGAGTGCCTGGCCGCTGTCATGGGTATCATCCCAGAAAGTACCCAAACCACCAATCGGGGTTCTTGAACCTGTATGCTCGGTCCAATAGCGATCCGAAATGTTCTGCATCTGCACCGCTGAGATGGCATCAAGAATCTTGAACTTTGGATCTACCACAAAATTTTTGGAGTCTTTGGCATATCGACGCAAAGCATCACGCATACGGGCATCATCACCCTTGGTCTGTGCCGAGATAGCATAGAGTGCATACGATAACCTGACGCCCTTTTCACGGCCTATCTGGGCTGATTTGATCATGACTGCCCAGGGATCAACGCCAGGTGGTACGGCTCCAGGCAACATGTTCCAGACCATGGCACGCACACCATTGGGAACCCCCCACCAGCGTTCATTATCCAGGCAGCCCATGCCACGTTCTACCTTAGCGGCGATATCCATGGGCACTCCCACCTGATTTTCCGAGTTGATATCATCAGCAAGAGCCTGCATACCCGCAATCATGCCCAACATGAAGGAAAGCTCATCAAAGCTACGATGAAACGATGGGCAGCGCCCCCCGATAGTCACCTTAAATTTTTTGCTGAAGTAATGTTCCATGTCCTGATAGGCAGCGTACTCACGACGCGACGCCACAGCCGCTTGGCGCTTTTGTTCGATACGAGCATCCTGGGCATCGCTGATCAGGTTATCGTGCTGGGCCCGCAGGTAGCGCAGCTCTGCAGCAAAGGCACGCTGTTCAGAGCAATACGCCGCTGTGACGTACATGACAGCCGCCAGCTGGTCAGGATCAGCCCCCGTTACGGCAATGGAGCGCATCACAGGTGTGAGCGTTTCTCCTGAAGCACATGCCATATCGACATCATCATCTTGCAACATGAACGGCAAGGTTTTGTCTTCAGTGAACTTAATGGCGAGTTCACCGCCCATTTTCACCGGAGAACATGCCGACAGCATGAACGCCCCTGCTGTCACAGCGAGGACGACACGAAACCTCAGAACAACACTGATTATGCTCATCAAAGCCCCCGATGATTGTGCTTGCTTCATGGATATTCCCTTAGCAACCGATGTACAGCTTCCTCAGATCAAGGCTGCACACCTACTACTCCCTCCGCTCCCTCTGATCTTATTTTGGGAGTCGGTAAAACTCTTCGACCTGTTTAAGATCGGCAAAACGAAACCTACCACGAAACTGCTACCCTTTCCAAGCGGCTAGGGCAGCAATCCGTGACTGGGCGGTATCAGGCTGTCGCTTCCTTCATGGACAACTTGATGCGACCACGATTATCCACATCCAGAACCTTAACCTTGATCTTCTGCCCTTCCTGTAAATAATCGCTGACATTTTCTACACGTTCAGCCGCAATCTGCGAGATATGCAGCAAACCGTCGGTACCCGGCAATATCGTCACAAAAGCGCCAAAATCGACGATTCTTGCGACTGTACCCTCATAAATGGTACCCACTTCCACTTCAGCCGTAACCGCCTGTATACGCTCAATGGCAGCCTGAACCGAGGCTTTGGTCGATCCATAGATACGAACAACGCCTGAATCTTCGATATCAATTTCAGCGCCTGATTCTTCACAGATCTGGCGAATCATGACCCCGCCCTTGCCGATCACATCACGGATCTTATCCGGATTGATTTGTAAGGTAGAGTAAGTTGGCGCATTGACACTGACTTCAGGGCGAGCAGAGGGCAGAACAGCATTCATGGCAGTCAAAATCGTTAAACGGCCTTCGCGCGCCTGCGCCAAGGCGATCTCCATGATCTCTTCGGTGATCCCTTCGATCTTAATATCCATCTGCAAGGCGGTAATACCTTGTGTGCTGCCAGCCACCTTGAAATCCATATCACCCAGATGATCTTCATCACCCAGGATATCCGTCAGCACGGCAAATCGTTCACCCTCTTTGACCAACCCCATCGCAATGCCCGCGACAGGCGCTTTCATAGGCACGCCTGCATCCATCAAGGCCAGGGAAGCGCCACAGATAGACGCCATAGAACTTGAGCCGTTAGACTCGGTGATTTCCGAGACTACACGCAGGGCATAGGGGAACTTATCAGCTGGCGGCAGCATACGTTGGACACCGCGACGTGCCAGACGGCCATGACCGATTTCACGGCGCTTAGGCCCTGAATCACGTCCCGTTTCACCGACTGAGTAAGCTGGAAAGTTATAATGCAACATGAATGGATCGGTACGCGTACCTTCCAGCGCATCAATCATCTGTGCATCACGCATCCCCCCCAGGGTGGTGGTGACCAAAGCCTGAGTCTCACCGCGCGTAAACAGAGCAGAACCATGGACACGCGGCAATACCCCCACTTCAATGGATAGAGCTCGCACTGTACGCGTATCACGGCCGTCAATACGAGGTTTACCATTCAGGATATTGTCGCGCACCGTACGGTATTTAAGATCTTCAAACAGTGTCTCAAGCTCTTCCGTGGCCGCTTCATTGCCTTCCGTCGCAAACGCCGCCATCGCTTCGGCTTTGATCGCCTCTAGGCGAGCATAGCGCTGTTGCTTTTCACGAACCGTATAAGCCTCAGAGATCACTGCCTCAAAGCGTGATTTCAAGTTGCCGCGTAAGCTTTCATTGATTGCGGGAGCCTGCCAGTCGGTCACAGCAGGATTGACCTTGGCCGCAAAATCACGGATGGCCTCAATAGCCACCTGCATTTCATCATGACCAAACAAAACGGCCCCGAGCATCTCATCTTCGGAAAGTTCCTTAGCTTCGGACTCCACCATAAGCACAGCCTTATCCGTACCCGCAACCACCAAATCCAGATCAGAGGTTTGCAGTTCGGCAAAGCTAGGATTGAGGATATAAGCCTGATCGATATAAGCCACGCGTGCGGCCCCGATCGGCCCCTTAAAGGGGATACCCGCGATGGCGAGAGCTGCCGAGGTCGCCAGCATGGCAAGGATATCCGTGTCATTTTCCTTGTCAGTGGACAGCACCGTTGCCGTAATTTGTACTTCGTTAACAAATCCTTCAGGAAACAAGGGGCGTATTGGTCTGTCGATCAATCGGGATGTCAGCGTTTCTTTTTCCGAAGGACGACCTTCACGCTTGAGGTAACCACCCGGAATTCGACCAGCAGCATAGGTCTTTTCCTGATAATTGACCGTCAGGGGGAAAAAATCCTGACCAGGCTTAGCTGTTTTGGCAGCGACCACGGCCACCAGGACACTCAGGTCACCCATACTGGCCAGTACAGCAGCCGTTGCTTGACGTGCTATTTTTCCGGTACGCAGAACGACGGTATGACGACCATACGTAAACTCTTTAACGACTTCATTAAACATGCTGATTGTGACCTCAGTTTAAGGGGGTATAGCTATTCACCACTTCTGAGGCCTCTAAGAATTGCGGAGACATCCGCAGGCCTTAGAAGCCTTCTCATGGAGGTGGCAACATCTTATGACCAGGGGGCTTTCGCCCCCCTGTCAGTTAACTCTTGCTTTAGCGACGCAGACCCAGCGACTGGATCAGAGCCAGGTAACGACTGCGATCCTTCCCGCTTAAATACTCCAGCAATTTTCTACGCTGGTTAACCATGCGTATCAGACCACGACGCGAATGGTGATCCTTGCTATGCGCCTGAAAATGACCGCGCAAATCTTCAATCTGGGCTGTCAATAAGGCAACCTGGACTTCAGGGGACCCTGTATCTCCTTGGCCGCGAGCATACTTCTCTACGACAACAGCCTTTTGTTCAGCACTCAGTGCCATGTTGTAAACTCCTCAATGAAGATGCTCAAAAAACACGCATAGCCGTGCATCTTAACAGCCAGCGCGGACCGGGAGGACTCCCGAAATGCTATAATCTTTAGTCTCATGATGCTGTATTCATAAGCCGCAGTGAGCGTAATTCGCCGCGCTCACTGATCTCACCAACACCAAGAAAACTCTCTTGGCTGTACAGGGCAACCTGACCCGGTTGATGGCTATTTCCCATGTCCAGCTTCTTTCCCAGGCGGATATTGTAAGCTTGTTGTTCACAAAGCTCTAGCCTGACCCAGCCTGCCAGTGCTGAATCCACAGGGAGCAGGCAGGCATCCGGTTCTCCCCGGGCCACACAGGCTTCAATTTCCTGCAGCGTATGCATCACCCTGAATGGACCAGCCGCTATCCGCCGCAACGAGGTTACATAAGCGCCACATCCCAGGGACTTGCCAAGATCATCCACCAGCGAACGAATGTAGGTCCCTTTGGAGCAATCCACCTCAAGCAACCAGTCCTGCCTCTCAGCCACCAGGCATTCCAGCCGATAGATCGTGACAGGGCGCGCCTTTCGCTCCACTTCAATGCCTTGCCTAGCCAACTCATACAAGGGCCGACCTTCACGTTTAAGCGCTGAATACATGGGTGGTATCTGTAATAGCTCTCCCCTGAAAGCATCCAGCAAACGCTCACGGGTCACGGCATCCAGCTCAGGCACCGGCTGCTCTGGCCCAAGTTCTCCTTCGGCGTCCAGCGTGCTGCTGGTCTGCCCCAGCCGCAGTCCGACCCGATAGCTTTTATCGCTATCCAGCAAGCCTTGCGCAAACTTGGTGGCCTCTCCAAAACACAGAGGAAGCACCCCGGTTGCCAGTGGATCAAGACTGCCGGTATGTCCCGCTTTGCTCGCCTGCAAGCAATATTTAACGCGCTGCAATGCCGCATTAGAGCTCAGCCCCTGCGGTTTATCCAGAACCAGTATCCCATCTAGGGAGCGCTTAAGCCTGGCCTTGCTAACCTCAGGCATCCTGTTCTGACTCGGAGTCATTCGAGGGCTGGTGGCGGCTTTCGTCCTCACGTACGGCGTGCTGTATCAAACTGGTTAAGTGGTTAGCTCTGGCCAAAACTTCATCAAAATGAAACCTGAGCCGAGGAATAACCCGAATACTTAACATGCGCCCTAATTCTCCGCGCAAAAACCCGGCGGCTGCATTCAGAATATCAATGCTGGCCTGATGGGCATCCGCTTCAAGATCACGCCCCATGACCGTCACATAAATATCGGCATAGCCGAGATCACGACTTACCTTGACCGCAGACACGGTTACCAGGCCCAGCCGAGGGTCACGGATTTCCTGCCGGATAAGCTGAGCCAGATCCCTCTGGATCTGGTCAGCCAAACGATCGAGACGCTGATTCATGTCACTTCCTTACAAGGAGCGCTGTATGACCTGTACTTCATACACTTCGATCTTGTCACCCACACGGATATCGTTATAGCCCTTCACCGCTAAACCGCACTCCACACCATTACGTACTTCCTGGACATCATCCTTAAAGCGACGCAGCGACTCCAGTTCTCCCTGGAATACCACCACCTCATCGCGCAACACGCGGATGGGACGATGACGATGAATCGTTCCTTCCATGACCATACAACCCGCAGCTGCACCAAACTTGGATGAGCGAAATACTTCACGCACCTGAGCAACCCCAAGGATGGTCTCACGATGTTCAGGTGACAGCAGACCCGACATGGCTGCTTTCACATCATCAATCATTTCATAGATGATGCTGTAGTAACGCAGTTCAATATCATCCTGCTGGCATTTGGCACGCGCCTGAGCATCAGCACGGACATTGAAGCCCAGGATCACAGCGCCTGTTGATTCCGCCAGATTCACATCCGATTCGGTGATAGCTCCGACGCCTGATCCTACAATGGCCACCTTGACTTCATCGGTGGACAAATCAGACAGGGCACCTAGCAAGGCTTCCAGTGATCCTCTTACATCCGTCTTCAGCACCAGATTAACGCTGGAGGCTTCATGTTTACCCAAAGAGGCAAAGACATTTTCCAACTTGGATACATTCTGACGCATCATGCGTGCCTGACGTTCACGTGAGGCACGGAAGTCAGCAACTTCGCGAGCCTTGCGCTCATCATCAACGACCAGAAATTCGTCGCCAGCATCAGGAGCTTCTGGCAGTCCGAGAATCTCAACCGGAATAGAAGGCCCAGCTGACTTGATAGCCACGCCATTTTCATCATGCATGGCGCGTACACGGCCATAATGTACGCCCGCCAGCACCAGATCACCTTGTTTCAAGGTCCCCTTCTGTACCAGCAAGGATGCTACTGCTCCGCGCCCTTTATCAACGCGAGCCTCAATGACCACACCTTGAGCCGCCCCATCAACGACAGCTTTTAATTCCAACAACTCAGCCTGTATCAGAATGGATTCAAGTAGTTGATCAATGCCCATGCCTGTATGTGCAGACACTTTCACCACCTGCACATCTCCCCCCCATTCTTCCGGCACAACCTGCTTCACTGAAAGTTCATTCAGGACGCGATCAGGATCTGCTGAGGGCTTATCCATCTTGTTAACAGCGATGATCATCGGCACGCCTGCTGCTCGTGCATGGTCTATGGCTTCACCCGTCTGGGGCATCACGCCATCATCAGCAGCGACCACAATGACAACTATATCCGTAGCTTGCGCACCACGTGCACGCATCGCAGTAAATGCCGCATGCCCCGGGGTATCCAGGAAAGTGATCATACCTCGCGGAGTTTCCACGTGATAGGCACCAATATGTTGCGTTATACCGCCTGCTTCCCCTGCAGCCACACGGGTACGGCGAATATAATCCAGCAGTGACGTCTTGCCATGATCGACGTGGCCCATGATGGTAACGACAGGCGCACGCGGCATGGATTCACCCAAGTGAGACATGGACTGCATGAGTGAGTCTTCCAGCGCGGATTCACTGACAAAGACTGGCTTATGCCCCATTTCTTCGATGACCAGAGCGGCGGTTGATTGATCCACACTCTGATTAACGGTAGCCACTTCGCCCATTTTCATCAAAACACGAATCACTTCGCGAGACTTGACGGCCATTTTCTGTGCAAGGTCAGCTACGGTAATGCTCTCGCCCAGGGTAACTTCATAGATCTGTTTTTCCACTGGACGTTCAAAACCATGCTTGCGTGATAAAGAAGAGCTCAATGTCTTGGGCTGCGGTTTAAAATTAACTTCTTCCTCGCGCTTCTTACCACCCCGGCCTTTGCCTGAGCGTGAGGTTGCTCCTCCGCGACGTATTTCACGATCTTCGCGGGCGAAAGAGTCTTCATAGGCACTGCCTACCAGACCACGAGCCAAGGGCACATCTTCAACTTTCGTGACCTCATCGCGTCCACGCTTTTCAAGCTCTTCAGCGATACGACGAGCCTGTTCTAACGTACGCTGGCGCGCCAGTTCTTCTACCTCGCGCCTAGCCTGTTCTTCCTGCTTCTGACGCGATTCTTCAATAGCTTTCTGCCTGGCGTGTTCAGCTTCACGGCGCTCTTTTTCCTCAGGCGTCTCATGCTTGGGCGCCGCCTTGGGAACTGCCATTTTCTTTTCTTTAGCTTCACGCTGGGCCGCTTCCTGAGCTTTGCGGGCCTCTTCGGCAGCACGACGCGCTTCCTGTTCCGCTGCCGCAACGCGCGCTTCTTCCTCAGCCCTTAAACGTGCTTCTTCAGCCAGTTTAAGCTCTTCTAGTCGGCGCGCCTCAGCTTCAGCAGCCAGACGCTGTTGTTCATCAGCATCTTCGACCCCGCCGCCTTCCTGGTCGGTCAACTTCATATAGGTTCGCTTCTTGCGAACCTCGACCGCAACCGTCTTGGACTTACCACCCACTGAAGGAGATGACTTCAGAGTCGTGGTCGTTTTGCGTTTCAAGGTAATTTTCTGCGGCTCACCATCGCTTTCGCCATGCGAGCGCTTCAGAAATGACAGCAGTGAATGCTTCTCGGCATCACTGACCGTATCATCAGGCTGACTATGCGTCAGTCCTGCCTGCTGCATCTGCTGCAACAAGGTTTCCACCGGTCGACCGACCGTTTCGGCAAGTTGTCTTACAGTGACATCAGCCATGGTTAAAGTCTCCACCCGGTTGCCTTATTTGAACCAAGGTTCACGCGCTTTCATGATCAGCGCGGCTGCCCGCTCCTCGCCGATACCCTTGATATCGACGATATCATCAACGGCCTGCTCGGCCAGATCTTCCATGCTACATACACCTCGCGCCGCCAATGCTCGCGCCGTGGGTTCATCCATGCCTTCCATCGACAACAAATCTTCTGTCGGCTGACCAGCATCGGCCGACTCTTCACTCACCAATGCGCGTGTCAACAAAACATCTTTGGCACGCTGACGCAAAGCCTGCACGATCTCTTCATCAAGATCTTCGATAGAGAGCATTTCCTCAGCAGGCACATAAGCGACTTCTTCCAGGGAAGTGAAGCCCTCATTCACCAGCAAGGTAGCCAGATCTTCATCGACATCCAGATCGCGAACAAAGCCCATCACATGGCTTTCCATTTCTGTTTGATGCCTTGCCTCGGCCTCGGCCACGGTCATGACGTTAAGTTTCCATCCCGTCAGTTCAGAGGCGAGCCGCACATTTTGCCCGCCACGACCTATGGCAAGCGCCAGTTGATCGTCATTGACGGCCACATCCATGGCGTGAGCATCTTCATCGACGACGATGGCAGCCACTTCGGCAGGCTGCAAGGCATTAATGACATACTGCGCAGGATTATCATCCCACAGCACGATATCGACGCGTTCGCCACCCAAGGCTTCACTGACCTGCTGCACACGCGAACCGCGCATACCGATGCAGGCACCCTGGGGGTCGATGCGATGATCATTGCTCTTGACGGCAATCTTGGCACGTTGACCCGGATCACGGGCAGCACCCTTGATTTCGATGATTTCTTCGCCAATTTCAGGCACTTCAATACGAAACTTTTCTATCAGCATTTCGGGACGGGTGCGTGAGACCAGCAGCTGTGCGCCGCGACCCTCTGGATTCACCGCATAAAGCACTGCACTGACCGTCTCACTCATACGGAATGATTCGCGTGGCAACATTTCTTCACGCGCCATATAGGCTTCGGCATTGCCACCCAAGTCCAGAATGATGCCATCTCGGGTTACTTTTTTAACTGAACCGCGCAAAATCTCTCCCAGTCGATGACGATAGGCATCAATGACCAGAGCGCGCTCTGCTTCACGCACCTTCTGTACAATCACCTGTTTGGCTGTCTGTGCAGCGATGCGACCGAAATCAACGGAAGGTATAGGCTCTTCACGCAAATCCCCGAGTTTCATTCCCAAGGACTCAACATCGCTGATCGCTAGCTGCTGTGCTGGCATTTCATGATCAGCATCGGCTACCACCGTCCAGCGGCGGTAAGTTTCATAATCACCAGTTTTGCGGTTTATCGTCACGCGCACATCGACTTCATCATTGTCGAAGCGTTTTTTGGTCGCTGCCATCAGGGCCTGCTCTAGCGCCTGAAAAATAACCTCGCGCGCTACGCCCTTCTCGTTGCTGACCGAATCAACCACCGCGAGAATTTCCTTACTCATGATTGTCTCAAACCTCCCGGTCGCAAAATCCGGATTATTCCGCTACTAAGTTAGCCTTATCGACATGTCCGAAGGGCACATCAACATCCTGATCATCTACTCGCAACACTAACACTCCCCCTGCATCAATACGCTGCAAGGTTCCCTTAAAACGGCGTCGACCTGCCAGTGGCAAGGTCAATCGCAAATTAACCATAGAGCCTATGTACCGACTGCACTGCTCTAGTGTGTAGAGCGGTCTGTCCCAGCCTGGCGATGATACTTCCAGAACATACTCACCGGCGATAGGGTCTTCAACATCCAGAATCCCGCTCACCTGATGACTGACCTGGGCGCATTGATCCACCGTCACCCCTGCCTCAGTGTCAATAAAGACACGAAGCACGCTGCGGCGCCCTTGCTGAAAAAAATCAACGCCCCACAGATCGACATGACAAGCCGTTACTGCAGGTCGTATCAACTCAGCCAATCGTTCAGCCTTGCTCAGAGTTGCCATGGCTCTCCAAAAAAAAATGGGCACTAAGCCCACTTACAACTGCACAATTTCCTGAAAAAAAGCCCACATGTCAGTGGGCCTTCTTTCTTCTCAGAAGTGGTAGCGGGGGCTGGATTTGAACCAACGACCTTCGGGTTATGAGCCCGACGAGCTACCAGGCTGCTCCACCCCGCATCAGAGGGTGCAAAATATACTCTTGAAGGGGCACTCTGTCAAGCCAATATGCTTCTTCATGCAAGATATTACAACCTGACTGCCCAAAACAAAGCCGGCACATGGCCGGCTTGGTTATATGGTGCGGAAGGAGGGACTCGAACCCTCACGGCTTGCGCCACTACCCCCTCAAGATAGCGTGTCTACCAATTCCACCACTTCCGCAAAAACTTTAATACTCTGCACTCAGTGCACAGGCAATTGAGGCAAATCACCCGTACCCGGCACACCAGGATGCACCGGTGCAACTGCCGGCGTCGGCGCGGTTAGCGTAGCCGGGAGCACAAGCTGATTATGAGCCTGCACATCCTTGCGCGCATAAACTGCCAGGGTCAGACTGGTGACCATAAATATACCCGCTAACCATGCCGTCAACTTGGTCAGAAATGAAGCAGCACCCGCCGCACCAAACACTGTCTGCGAAGCACCCGCACCAAAAGAAGCCCCTGCTTCAGCTCCCTTGCCTTGTTGCAACAAGATCAAACCGACCATGACGGAAGCAACCAAGCAATGTATCACCAGCACCAGCGTTTCCATAAATCTATCACCCTGCCTGCGCCGCCAAACGGCACAAACTCAAAAACTCACTAGCCTTAAGGGAGGCCCCACCCACTAAAACACCGTCTATATCCGCCTGGCCGAGCAATTCAGCAGCATTATCTGCTTTCACACTCCCGCCATAGAGCATGGGGGTCGTAGCGAATGACTCACCCAACTCCTGTACCAGGCTTGAGCGCAATGCGTGATGCACCCATTGCGCATGCTCAGGCTTGGCCACCCGCCCTGTACCTATAGCCCACACAGGCTCATAGGCCAGCAACATACGCCCCGCGACCTCTGCACTTAATCCTGCCAGCACATCAAGCTGCTTGCGGACGACCTCTAAAGTCTGGCCTTGTTCGTGCTGCTCCAGACTCTCGCCCACACACAACACGACTTTCATCCCTTGCTCAAGCACACGACGCAACTGCTGCGCGATTTGCGCGTCTGTTTGACCTGCATGCCGACACTCAGAATGCCCTGCGAGCACGACTTGCACACCCACATCAGCCAACATGCCCGCTGCACACTGCCCGGTATAAGCTCCTTGCTCATATTCACTGGCCATTTGTGCCGCCAGCATGATATCTGAACCGGACAACAAGTGATGAACTTGTTGCAAATATACCGCCGGAGGAGCCACGGCCACATGCACACCTGAGCCTGACCATCCTGCCTTAATGTCATGAATCAGCCGGGCATTCTCCTGGAGACGACCATGCATCTTCCAGTTTCCTATCACCCAACGCTGACGCATGCTGGCCTCTCCTCAACAGGGTGCGCAGTTTACCCAAGCTGACGCATAACAGCAACTACCATCACGCACGTCTTAGGCCAGCGAACTGCGCACTAATTCCGCCAGTCTTTCAACATGAACCTGCACCTGACACTGATCTTCGCCTTCAACCATCACACGAATCAAGGGTTCTGTCCCCGAAGCGCGCAGCAAGACGCGCCCCCGGCCTGCCAAATCAGCTTCAACCTGACCTACAGCCATCGCTATGGCTTCATTCATCATGGGATCAACCCTGTCCTTAACACGAACATTAATCATGATTTGGGGAAATTTGCGTAAATGCCGCCTTTCCTCACGCAAACTGATCTGCTTGCGTACCAGTCGTGCTAAAACCTGCAAAGATGCAACAATGGCATCACCTGTACTGGTTTTATCCAAGCAAAGTATATGTCCCGAATTTTCACCGCCCAGCAACCAACCGCGCTTATCCAGTTCAGCCATGACATAGCGATCACCGACCTTGGCTCGCACAAACTCAAGACCCATGGCTTTTATAGCCAGTTCCATGGCCATATTGGACATGAGTGTCCCCACCACGCCTGTCAACGCCTGACCCTGCTCCAGACGCTCTCTAGCTATCATGACTATTAATTCGTCACCATCAACGATTTCTCCATCACCGTCGACCATGATAACCCGGTCGCCATCGCCATCAAATGCAATACCAATATCAGCGCGATGTGTGCGTACTGCCGCTACCAAAGACTGCGGATGTGTAGCTCCACAGTCTTCATTGATATTCAGCCCATCTGGCATACAGGCTATTTTGAACACCTCGGCCCCCAACTCACTGAAGACGCTAGGAGCTACCTGATAGGTGGCTCCATGAGCACAATCCACGACCACTCGCAAACCATGCAAACTCAAGGTATTGGGAAAACTTGCCTTGCAGAACTCAATATATCTGCCTTTGGCATCCTCCAGGCGAGAGGCCCGGCCGAGCTTGTCAGGACCTACAATTACCAAAGGACGATCCAGCCATGATTCGATTTCTTCTTCCACAGCGTCAGGTAATTTCCGCCCATTGCCGGCAAAAAATTTAATACCATTATCATAATAGGGGTTATGCGATGCAGAAATGACAATGCCTGCACTGGCATGAAACGCTCTGGTCAGATAGGCAATAGCCGGCGTAGGCATAGGACCAAGAAGCCTGACACTAACCCCGGCAGCGGATAGCCCTGCTTCCAAAGCTGATTCCAGTAAATAACCCGAGAGTCGGGTATCCTTACCCATCACGACCGATGCTTCACCTCCACCACCGGCCAGTACCCGCCCAGCAGCATAACCCAGTCGCAGTGCAAACTCTGGCGTAATCGGATACTCACCCACTCGCCCACGCACACCATCCGTCCCAAAATACCGACGACTCATGCTTTATGCTCCTCAATCAGACGCCAGATGCGTAATACATCACAAGTCGCCTGCACATCATGGGTTCTTAAAATAGCTGCGCCTTCTTTGGCTGCCCATAAGGCTGCAGCCAAGCCCGCCGGCATGCGCTCATGTACAGGCCGACCGCCCAGAGCAACTCCCAACATGGATTTACGCGACGCACCGACAAGCACGGGACCAAGCTCAAGCAAATCATGCAAATGTGCCATGAGTTCCAGGTTATGTTGCAGAGTTTTTCCAAAACCGAATCCAGGGTCTACACAAATTGAGCGCTGATCTATACCCGTTTCTAGGCAAGCCTTGACCCGTCCTTGCAAGAACGACATAACCTCTTGCCTAAGGTTTCCGTAGCCAGGGTTACTCTGCATATGTAAGGGTTGACCTTGCATATGCATCAGACATACAGCAAGGCCTGTTTCCGCTGCCACTTCCAAGGCTCCCGGCAACATCAGAGCGCGTACATCATTGAGCAAATTCACGCCTTCAGCCGCTGCTTGCCGCATGACTTCAGGCTGTGAAGTATCCACCGACAAAGGGATATCTGTGCGGCGGCGTAGGGCCTTAATAACCGGTATGAGCCGTCTTAGCTCTTCCTCAACAGGAACAGGCGACGAACCTGGACGCGTACTCTCCGCACCCAGATCCAGGATATCCGCACCTTCATGGACCAGTTGCAGGGCATGCTCGACGGCTGCCTCCGGATCAAGAAAACTCCCGCCGTCAGAAAACGAGTCAGGCGTAACGTTGACTATTCCCATAACCCAGGGACGATCGCTAACCCAAACCCCCCGACTATGCCGCAGGGACCAACTCATGAATCAGGCAGGTCCCGGACTACTTGCCAGCGGAGGAACACCACCCCCTTCGACGGAGGGGCTATCAGCTGCCGCTGCGGGTGTTGCCTGAGCGGTGGTACCCGAAGCGGGAGGCACACCTATATCCCAATCCTGCGGCGGCCGAACCACTCTACCCTCCATGACATCCTTGATTTGCTCAAAATCCAGCGTCTCATAGAGCATCAGTGCCTCAGACAAAGCATTCAGCTGCTCACGATGCTCAACCAGCAATTCACGCGCCTTGCCATAACAGCGATCGATGACAGATCGTATTTCATTATCAATATCAATCGCCGTTTGAGCTGACACATTCTTACGCTGCGTAACGCTACGCCCCAGAAATACTTCGCCTTCCTCTTCTTCGTATAGCAAAGGCCCCAGCTTATCCGACAACCCCCATTTGGTGACCATATTGCGAGCGAGCTCGGTCGCACGCTGTATATCATTGCTAGCCCCCGTGGTCACGCCATCCATACCCAAGGTCAATTCTTCAGCCACACGCCCGCCAAACAGCGAACAGATCATCGACTCCAGGGCTCGACGCGAACGACTATAGCGATCTTCTTCCGGCAAATATTGGGTAACACCCAGGGCCCGACCGCGGGGAATGATGGACACCTTGTAGACAGGGTCATGCTCAGGCATCAGATAACCGACAATGGCATGGCCTGCCTCATGATAGGCGGTATTACGTTTTTCTTTCTCCGACATCACCATGGATTTACGTTCCGTACCCATAATGATCTTATCTTTAGCCTGCTCAAACTCATGCATGCCTACCTGCTTTTTATTGGCACGCGCTGCAAACAGGGCCGCCTCATTGACTAAATTAGCCAAATCCGCACCCGAGAACCCTGGAGTGCCTCGCGCAATCAAAGCCGAATCTACATCATCACCTAACGGCACTTTACGCATATGCACTTTAACGATCTGATCACGACCGCGAATATCAGGTAAACCTACCACGATTTGCCGATCAAACCGACCTGGGCGCAACAGTGCTGAATCCAATACATCAGGACGGTTCGTCGCTGCAATCACAATAATACCGTCATTGGCTTCAAAACCATCCATTTCTACCAGCAACTGATTCAACGTCTGCTCACGCTCATCATGCCCGCCGCCCAGACCCGCCCCACGATGCCGACCTACCGCATCAATTTCATCAATAAAGATGATACAAGGCGCCTGCTTCTTAGCCTGCTCAAACATATCGCGTACGCGTGAGGCACCAACACCAACAAACATTTCAACAAAATCAGACCCCGAGATCGAGAAAAAGGGAACCTTGGCCTCACCTGCAATAGCCTTAGCCAACAGGGTCTTACCTGTACCTGGGGGACCTACCATTAAGGCGCCACGAGGAATACGACCACCCAGCCGCTGAAACTTCCCCGGGTCGCGCAGAAATTCGACAATTTCTCTGACATCTTCCTTGGCTTCGTCACAACCAGCGACATCACTGAATGTGGTTTTTATCTGGTCATCAGAAAGCAATCGCGCACGGCTTTTACCAAAGGTCATCGGACCGCCACGTCCTCCCGCCCCGCCCTGCATCTGACGCATAAACAACATGAATAAGGCGACGATGATGATGACGGGGAAACTAGCCACCAGCAGCTGCATCCACCAAGACTGCTGCTCAGGCGCGACACCTTTGACATCCACTTTCTGCTTAATCAGCAAGTCCATGATGCTGTTATCCTGCATCGCCGGACGCACCGAGGTGAATGGCACATTCTTGCCATCAACGGCTTCCTGGCCATGAATGGTCAATCCATCCACGACGACGCTACGCACCTTACCCGCCGTAACATCACTGACAAAATCGGAGTAAGACAGCTGCTGCACCGCAGGCTGTTGCCCCAGATTACTGTAGACGTAGGCTACCAGAGCCAGTATCGCCACCCACCAAAGCGCTGTTTTAAACCAGTTTTTCAAGGCCTATCCTCATCATGCCATGCCACTTAAGGCTCATCGTAGCCGTATTCCGGTTCGCCTGCCATGACGGAGTGCGGATCAAAACCGCAACCCAACATGTAAACCTCCCGGGAACGCGGACGCGAAGCCTGGGGTTTACGGGTCTTCACGTCTTTAAAATGCTTTGCCATATCCTTGCGAAAAACATCACTACCTTCGCCCTGAAAGACTTTAACCAAGAAATTTCCTCCCGGTTTTAGCACTTTAACCGCCATGTCCAAGGCTAATTCACATAAATTCATGGATCGAGCCTGATCGACGGCGGCCGTACCGGATATATTGGGGGCCATATCAGAGATTACAAGATCTACGGCTCTTCCCGCTATCATGCTTAACAGCGAAT
>JAJZHP010000047.1 GCA_021804355.1 Pseudomonadota bacterium
GGCTCCGAACCGGCTGTGGAAGCACGGCCCACGCTTGGTGA
This sequence comes from Pseudomonadota bacterium, assembly GCA_021804355.1. Lineage (GTDB taxonomy): Bacteria > Pseudomonadota > Gammaproteobacteria > Pseudomonadales > Moraxellaceae > JABEVH01. Next base: position 42 of record JAJZHP010000047.1, read on the forward strand.
GATCGAGGTAAGTCGTGGTGGTGGTAATTCCATCTCTGCGCTCTGGTCGTTGACCCAGGAAACCCCCGCTACAACGTTGCAAGGCGTTTAGCGGTGGGAGACTTCATTAGATCATTGGGTGTAAGGCTTATTTTTCTACAAAAGCCCTTTCAATCACATAGTCTCCGGGGCTGTTGCTTGTGCCCTCGACGAAGCCTTTTTCTTCAAGAATACTGACTAAATCCTTGAGCATGGCGGGACTACCACAGATCATGACCCGGTCTTCGGCAGGGTTCAGGTCAGGTAAGCCTAACTCCTGGTACAACTCGCCGCTACGCATCAGGTCCGTTAAACGACCCTGGTGATGAAAGGGTTCGCGAGTTACGGTGGGGTAGTAGATCAGTTTTTCTCTGACCTGCTCACCAAAGTACTCGTTCTGTGGCAGGTCCTGCGAGATATAGTCGTGATAGCCGAGTTCACTGACGATACGAACTCCATGCGTAAGAATTATTTTTTCATAAGCATCGTAGAATTCAGGGTCGCGAATGACGCTCATGAAAGGCGCTAAGCCGGTGCCGGTACTTAACAAATACAAACGCTTGCCGGGCTTAAGATTATCCATAATTAACGAGCCGGTAGGTTTACGGCTGACCATAAGGGTGTCGCCTACCTTGAGATGTTGCAGACGAGAGGTCAAGGGGCCGTTCTGCACCTTGATACTATAAAACTCGAGGTGCTCTTCATAGTGAGCGCTGACAATGCTGTAAGCCCGCATCAACGGCTTGCCATTGAGCATCAGTCCGATCATGACAAACTGTCCCGTCTTGAAACGCAAACCCGGGTCACGGGTTGTGGTAAAGCTAAACAGGGTATCGTTCCAGTGATGGACCGAAAGTACGGTTTCAGAAATGTACGGTGACGTCATGGTAATTTCCTGAGGCATCCCTAAGTCAATGTGGGTGCGTATTCAAGCACCAACGGCTTATCATAACCAGCATAAAATCTTGATGTCTATGCCAGAAAATCTTATGAAACTATGGAATGTTTGTTTTCCTTGAGCCAGGTCAGGGTGGTCGGCCACACCGTCTCCGGGGCCTCTCGTCCTGAAACTATACCCATATGTCCACCGGGTACGGTGATAAACTTGACCTCAGCTGAACCGAGCAGGGGCATTAAGGCTTTGACAGAGGCAGGTGTTGCCAGGCTGTCCTGTTGTCCGGCCATGACCAGGACGGGAGCTTGTATACGCTTGAAGTCTATGCTCTCTCCGGCCAGTATCAGCTTGCCGGTAGCAAAGCGGTTACCCAGCCAGGCTTCCAGGAACATATCTCGGGCAACTCCACCGGGATAGGCCACCATATGGTCAAGGAACGAGCCTTGTGTTGCATGGTCAATGACATAGTCGCGGTCATCCAGGCGACGAAACAGGTCCAGATACCCCTGTAAGCTGGCCATGGGGCTGGTAAGTTTAAAGTTAAGCGCATTTAACCAGCCTGGGCTGAAGAACCATGCAGGAGGCAATTTGCTGCGCCTTAGACCGGTGCGTTGTTCAATAAAATGCAACGAACGATCCATACGGCGAGCAAATTGTCCGATGGAACCAGAAGCGTGGCTATCGATCGATGTACCCAAGATAATGATATGGGCGATATCCGTGTCCAGTCCCCATCCAGCATGGCAAAGTACTAAATGTCCTCCCATGCTCCAACCATGCAGGTCCAGCTGGGTGCAACAGGCATGCTGACGTACGGCAGTTAAACAGGTAGGGAGTAAATCCAGCACATACGTGGCCAGGGTGTAATGATTATGCCTTCGGGTTGGAGGGCCCCAGTCGATCAGGTAAACATCTTTACCCGCATCGGTCAGATAATTGACCAGAGAGCGCTCGGGAAAAAGATCATAGATAAGCATATTGACGGCCAGAGGAGCTACCAGAACCAAGGGAGTTTGTGCGGGCCCTTGTGTTCTCGGGTAGTGTCGTACGCTGATCAAACCATCATGGTGAATGACACGGTAGGCACGTTGCCCTGCTCTGGAAAGATGCTGGGCATGCAACAAACGATCACGCGCATTGGTTAAGCGCAAGGACCATTGCCTGGGTAGGAAGCTCGATGTGGGCATAACAGCGCTTCTCCTGGAAATGCTAAGTCATACGGTAATCTACCAGTCTTGCCAGGGACAGCCCATGGCCGTCCTGCCTCATGATATCGTGACGAATCGGCCATGACCCTGATCTGAATCTGTGGCATAGTCTTAGTTTTACGAATCATGGGGAAGACGGCATGGCTGGTTTGCAACATCAGTTCAAGGTTTTAGGCTCGGTCATGACATCTACATTGACCGGATGGCGGGGAACTTCGGCTCTGCAGGAAGTTAGTCGAGCGGCTCAGCCTTTGATTTTATTTGATATGGAGGCATGTCCCTATTGTCGAGCCGTGCGAGAAACCTTGACAGCCTTGCGTTTGGATGTGCTGATTCAGCCCTGTCCTAAAGGCGGTCAGCGGTTTCGTCCGGAAGCTCAGAAACTGGCAGGAAGGTTACAATTTCCCTTGCTGGTGGATCCCAACACGAAGACAACCTTGCTGGAGTCGCAAGCGATCATCGACTATTTGTTTGCCACGTACGGAAAAGGATCCACGCCTAGAACTTATCGCTTCGGGCCCTTGAAAACGGCGCTTAGCGGTTTGGGTAGTGCCGTACGCGGGATGCAGGGCTCCCAAGTCGCTCCAACTAAGGCTATAGCGCAGCAGCCTCTGCAGCTTTGGAGTTTTGAATCCAGCCCGTATTCACGCTTGGTTCGTGAGCGACTCTGCGAGCTTGAAGTGCCCTATTGGCTGCATAATCTGGGCAAGGAACAATTTGCTGATATAGGACCTGCACGTATGAGAGTTAGGCCTGGGCCTTATCGGCCGGTGCCCGGTGGGCCACGAGCAGCTATGCTGGCAAGCAAAGGACAGGTGCAGGTGCCTTATCTGGAAGACCCCAATACCGGGGTTGCCATGTTTGAGTCGGCGGATATTTTGGACTATTTAAATCGGACGTACGCGGCTTAAGTTCAAGCACATCATTCAGCTGGAAGTCACAGGGGCTTCCAGCTGAAGTGCGGCAAACCGGGTCAATGCTGGGTAATGTCCAAGGCACCCCAGTGAGGAAAGTATTGTCGCACCAGTCGGTTAAGTTCGACTTCAAAGTTCTTCAGTCGCTCATAATCATCAGGTTCTGTTGAGGTTGTTGCGGTATCGGCGATCCCCACGATCATGCCGGCGGCGGCTGTTGCATTAGTGGCCCTGTCGATCAGAATCAGTGAACCTGTACCGCGACAGTCGCGGTAGGCATCAAAGACAGCTTTCTGACTAAGCTGGATCCGGCAAAATCCAATATCATTGAGCTGTAAAGTCGTTGCAGGCTCATGTTCCAGGGTATTGATGTTCGTGCGGTGCTGGACAAACTCAACGTGACCCGGCAGCAAACGCCCTCCAATCTTGATTAAATACTCATGTCCGGGCTGCAAGCTGGCTTCTTGTAGCCAGACCATATTCACATCCAGTCGCATCGCGATCAGCGGTTGAGCCTCCTCGGCATGAACCAGCATGTCCCCGCGGGAAACATCAATTTCTCGATCCAAGGTCAAAGTAACGGCCTGACCGCAAACTGCTTGCTCAGATTCAACACCAGCCACCAAAATGTCGCGGACATGAGCTTTTTGGTGGGAGGGCAATGCCAATACAGGGTCGCCGCATTTCACGGATCCGGCAGCCAGGGTGCCCGAGAAACCACGAAAATTCTGATGCGGTCGATTCACCAGTTGTACGGGCAGGCGCAGAGCATCCAATTGCACATCCTGGCGGATAACCACATGCTCCAAAAGCTGCATCAGCGTAGGTTCATTATACCAGGGCATATGAGCACTAGGTGTGACGACATTATCGCCGCGTAGCGCTGACAAGGGGACAAAGCGTATGTCAGGGATATTCAAGACGGCGGCAAAGTCCTGGTAAGCCTGTCGTATGCTCGCGAATACCTCGGATGAATAATCCACTAGATCCATTTTATTGATGGCTACAATGACATGCCTGATGCCCAGTTGATTGACGATAAAACTATGGCGTCGCGTCTGCGGCTGTAAGCCATGGCGAGCATCAATCAGAATAATAGCCAGATTACAGGTCGATGCTCCGGTAGCCATGTTGCGCGTATACTGCTCATGGCCTGGGCAGTCTGCGATGATGAATTTACGCTTTTCGGTGGAGAAATAGCGATAGGCAACATCGATCGTAATGCCTTGCTCACGCTCAGCCTGTAGTCCATCGACCAGCAGTGCCAGATCGATGTTCTGATCCGTTGTATTAAATTTGCGAGAATCACGTTCAATGGCTGCCAGTTGATCTTCAAAAATCAGCTTGGAGTCATGCAGCAGGCGTCCGATAAGGGTGGATTTGCCATCATCGACGCTGCCGCAGGTGATAAAGCGCAGCATGTCCTTGTTCTCATGCTGGTGTAAATATCCCAGTATGTCGTTGGCGATCAGTTCAGACTGGTGTGACATCAGAAATACCCCTCAATCTTTTTCTTTTCCATGGAGCCTGATTGGTCATGATCGATCACGCGACCTTGTCGTTCCGAGGTGCGAGTGAGCAACATTTCCTGAATGATTTCAGGCAGCGTCGTGGCGGTTGACTCAACGGCGCCAGTTAATGGATAGCATCCAAGCGTACGAAAACGTACCGAGCGGGTCTGAATGCTCTGTTTTTCTTCATCGCTCAGGTAATTCAGGATACGGTCATCATCAATCATGATGAGGCTGCCATCGCGCTCAATGACAGGGCGGGGAGCAGCATAATACAAGGGTACGATGTCGATATTTTCCAGGTAAATGTATTGCCAGATATCGAGCTCAGTCCAGTTAGAAAGAGGAAAAACCCGGATACTTTCACCCGGCTGGATCTTGCTGTTATAGATATTCCAGAGTTCAGGGCGCTGGTTTTTGGGGTCCCAGCGATGGTGTCGATCACGAAATGAGTAAACCCTTTCTTTGGCACGCGATTTTTCTTCATCACGTCGGGCGCCACCGAAAGCAGCATCGAAACGGTAGTGGTTAAGCGCCTGTTTCAGCCCTTCGGTCTTCATAACGTCGGTGTGGCGTGCTGAACCACTGCTGAACGGATTAACTCCGGCTTTGACGCCATCTTGATTGATGTGAACTAAAAGTTCGACGGGGTATTTTTGTGTGATGGCATCGCGAAAGCGGATCATTTCCTGAAATTTCCACGTAGTGTCTACGTGCAGGAGAGGGAAGGGCAGTTTACCCGGAGCAAAGGCTTTGGACGCCAAGTGCAGCATGACAGCAGAGTCTTTCCCTATGGAATAGAGCATGACAGGGCGCTCAAACTCCGCAGCTACCTCGCGAATGATATGGATAGATTCAGCTTCCAGCTGTTTAAGGTGAGTCAATAATGATGTTGAAGCAGATGGCATGATGCATGGATTCCTGATAACAAGAATGGGCTGTCATAATGCGCAGGAGAATATCGCAGGCAACTCATGCAAGGGAAACATTATTAAGCAATAAGCATATATCCGGTTGATGAGGTTATCAGTTTGTGCGTAAAACCCCGCCATTCATGGCGAGGATATAAGCATGCCGTTGACTGCTTGTTTTGAGCTGCCTATAATAATGGGGTATCCCCTTAGCTCCATAGATAGCATAATATCTGGATGGAAAGCCCCCAAGCAATGCCCTCAGGTGGTACTGATTATCCCACGACGTGGAGCCAATTTCTTGATTGGTTTCATTCTGAAGATGCTTGCCGTGCATACCTTGAGAAGCTACGGTGGCCTATCGGCTTGATATGTCCAAAATGTGGAATGATTGGCGAAGCCGATCGATCAAGTCGCAACCGATTGTTATGCCATTCCTGCAAGCATCAGACAACCGTTACAACGGGGACCATTTTTGATAAAACCCGCACTGAACTCCGGGTTTGGTTCGCCGCAATCTGGTATATCACCCATCAAAAGCACGGTGTCAGTGCACTCGGACTACAGCGAGTTCTGGGTCTTGGGAGCTACGAAACTGCTTGGACTATGCTTCACCGGCTTCGTCGTGCCATGGTCCGCCCGGATCGTGATTTACTCCATGGAGAGGTTGAGGTTGATGAAACCTATCTTTCCCTAACGGATCGAATAAAACCCATATCCGCAGAGGGCCGCAAGAGTAACACCGCTAAACTGCTGGTCGCCATCGCCGTTGAAATACATAAGCCCAAAGGCTTTGGAAGAATCCGTATACGTCGGATTGACAACGGAGATTATGAAAATCTGATGCCCTTCATGCAGGAGTCTATCCATCCGGGATCTGTCATTCACAGTGACGGATCTGCAGCTTACAGAGAACTCGAAGCAGTCGGTTATGGACATCGCCGCACCGTTCACCTTGGATCGGACATTCCGGCCCATGAATCGATGCCAGGTGTCCACCGGGTCGCCGCATTGCTTCAGCGCTGGATATTGGGAACGCACCATGGGGCCGTGCAGCCGGCACAGTTGGATTATTATTTGGATGAATTCGTATTCCGGTTTAACCGCCGTGCATCAAAATCGCGTGGTTTGCTCTTTTACCGATTACTTCAACAGGCTGTCGTGACGCATCCGATAACTTACAAGGCGGTCATAGGAAAAAGAAGCGAAAAATCGTAAAATTTAACTCTGTGGAGCTAAAGGGATACCCCATTATTATAGGCAGCTCAAAACAAGCAGTCAACGGCATGCTTATATCCTCGCCATGAATGGCGGGGTTTTACGCACAAACTGATAATCTTTTACTTCAATACGCTGAAGTAAAACTTTGACCTTGGTAGCCATAAGATCATCCAGGGTAGCCACTTGCAAGACTCCATCATCTGTCATTTCAGGCTGTCCGATACGACCAAAGTCAATAGCGCCAAAAAAAGACACCTTAACAGAATCATCCATGGATCCTTTTCCTGAAATGAGAGCTGTCAATGATTCTGGCTCATCTTGTAAAACAGTACTTTGATGCAGGAAAGGCAAGCTTGCATACAATGCCCTCTTATCCAGGGGTTTGTCCGTAAAAAAATCAAAATCTACGGAGATACGGTGTCCCAGTCGGAGCGCAATTGCCGTTCCTCCATAGAGTACTAACCCAAGATGGCAAGTTGGGCGCAGTTCTGGCCATAAACGTTGTTGCGCCTCAGGCAACCTGCGCCAATGAGGCTTAAAACTCTGCATCACGCCAATCTCCTCGTTGGCAAGGGAGGGACATGCTCAAAGCCAGCTAAGCCAAGACGATAGTGCCAATAGAACCAAGAACGCTCTGAAAATTGTCCGATTTCAGCATGTTGCAACACTTCGCGCAAATACTCATCACCCACCTGATTAGCTAACATTTGAACATCTGCGTAATCACCTATATTCATGACTTGAGCCACGACACGTCGAGCAGATAGCACAGCCTCATCAGGTGATTTCCACCATAGGTATTTGCTCGACAAACTTCTTAATACCTCGGGATCCAGATATGCCATGCCAACCCTTCCTCGCAGCGCTCAGTGCAGCGCCGGTTCGGCCTTGTGCAGGACTATCGTCAACAACACCACGGCATTTTTTATAGCATGCACGGCGTGAACCTCACGCGCCTGTAAATAGGTCATTTCATTTTCCCGCAGGCATACACGTTTACCGCAGGCTTCAAGCTCGATCACGCCCTCGACACATTGCAAGGTTAAAGCTCCTTCGACGCCATGTTCTTTAAGTTCACTGCCGGCCGGCATGACCAGCCTGACTACTTCAAGATCCTGGGTACGCACCAGGGCGCGTGAGAAAAATTCCGTGTACTGCTCACCCGTGGGGTGAACATTGAAAACTTCCGCATTATCGGGACGGGGCAAGGCCATAATCATCTCCCTAAGACAGCTCTTTTGCATGGGAGTATAGCGCTCGCCACCGGCTACCGCTATCATGGTACGGCAGTATGAAAATTTAGGGATTTTGATTTGATGAAGCGCGGTGCAGTCACAGTATTAATGATGCTTTTGTGTACCGTAGCCTGTGCGCAATCCCAGGTCAGGTATCTTGGCATCTTTGACCGGTACTTCATACAGAAGCTGCAACGCCCTTGGTCTAAAACTGCGCTGGATAATCTTTTAAAGTGCCACGGCCTGCAGATACGTCCGCACCACTGGCACTGGGATGGACTAAACAATACCTATTTGAATGTCGATACCGCAGGTGATCGCATCACTCATATGACTGTACTGACCCCGGACGGGGATTTGTTGGACCTGCACTGATGATCAGTCTGAGCTGGCACGAAGCCCTGAAAATGCTGGTCGGGCTCGTGGTTATCATAGATCCCCTGCTTTCCTTACCGACCTTCATAACATTGACCGAAGGCATGCATGAGCAGGCTCGCCGTATTTGCATACGCCGCGCCAGTTTAACCGTGGGCATCGTCCTCACCGTGGCTGTCCTGCTCGGCCAGCAGATCCTTGACTTACTAGCCATCAGCATGCCCGCCTTTCGTATCGCAGGCGGCCTGCTTATCCTGATGATGGCCTTGTCGATGATGCACGCCCAACGCAGCGCCACCCAGGCGACCGAGGAGGAGTCCTCGGAAGCCCTGGATAAAGAGGATGTATCCGTCGTGCCTTTGGGCGTACCCTTGCTGGCAGGGCCTGGCGCCATCAGTACCGTCATCATCGACGCCCATCACGACTTGCAGATCACGGCTGTCCTGTTGATTGAGATCTGGCTGGTGGCTGGCATGGTCATGCTGATTTTACAATTTGCCCAGAGAATACGCCAAGCCCTCGGTAACACAGGCATTAATATAGCGACCCGTTTGATGGGCTTGATGCTGGCTGCTATCGCTATCGAGTTTATGGTTGGCGGCCTAAGAGCCATGCTCCCCGGACTGCGTTAGTTGCAGAGGCAAATAAATTAAAAACTCGGCACCTCCTCCTTCACGATTACTGACGCGTATATGCCCGCCATGCTGATGCACCAGAGTCTGAACGACGGAAAGCCCTAACCCGGTACCTCCCAGAGTACGCGAACGGGAATGATCGACACGGTAAAAAGCATCGAAGACACGACTTAAGGCTCCTGCCGGAAAACCTGGCCCGCGGTCAGCAACCAGCAGAACCGCCATATCAGCTTCACGATAAACACGGATTTCCAGCACTTTACCATGCGCCGCATAACGCAGCGCATTTTCCACCAGATTGGTCATGATCTGGCGTAAGCGATCCAAATCAACAGCGAGCTTGATGGGTTCCACCTGCAGCGTCAGATGAACACCTGCTTCCTGAAGTCGAGAACTGTAGACGGTCATCCACGATGTCAAAAATGCCTGCAGATCGACTTCCGTACGATGCAGGCTCAAGCGGTTACCCTCTCCCAAGGTCACGGTGCTGATATCTTCCACCAACCGCACCAGATGCTCCGTATGTTCCAGCAGCTTTTGATGTTCAGCCGGTGTAGCCGGGACCACGCCATCGCACAGCGCATGCAAACGCCCACGCAAAATGGTCAACGGGGTACGTAATTCATGTGAAATACCCGCAATGGTATCCTTGCGCTCTATCTCCAAACGCTCAAGATGTGCCGCCATAACATTAAAGTTAGTGGCTAATTGCGCTAATTCCCCTTGATTGTCATGTTGTGCCCTTACCGCATAATCTCCTTCTACAATACGCATGGCCGCTTCCGACAATGACCGTAAGGGACGACTAAATAAGCGTCGTACATACCAGGCTGACCATAACCCCAACACCCATGGCATAAGAAATAAGCAGCCTATCCAGAAGCCAGCTGCGGCTGGCCCATGCACAGGCCCATAGTGCGCTCGAATCAGGACGGCGCTATCTGAGCTGAGTTTGCCCTCATCTTTCAGGGCTTGATACTCCATCCGCACATCTACGGGTAGATTGCTGTAGAAAACGATCTCATCGTGCTGATATAGGCTGCGATTAACACCCAGCACCAGAGCCATCAGGAGCATGCCCAGCAGCACGATCCCTACACCCACCCTGAGCCAAGAGGCTGCTAGCGCTCGTACCATAATCGGTAACCTACTCCTCGCACCGTTTCAATAAGATCAGCCCCACCAGCTTCCTGCAGTTTTTTTCTCAGCTTGCTTAAGTGGGAATCAATAACACGATCCAATGCATCGCTCTCAGGCAGACAGGCATCGATCAGTTCATTACGACTGAAACAACGGCGTGGCTGTCTGGCTAGAAACGCCAGCAACCGAAACTCCGTCAGGGTCAGGGGCAAATCAATCCTGCCTCCTTCAGCCTGCTGTACTGCAGCTGAGTAGGTACCCGTATCGATATACAAATTACCGACGTGTAAAATCTCGCTAGCTGACGGGTCCTTCAATCTTGAAGTTCGCCGCAATACCGCATGAACGCGAGCTACCACCTCAGCGGGATTAAAGGGCTTACTGATATAATCATCAGCCCCCAGACGAAGACTGACCAGCTTGTTGACATCATCCGTCAGTGCCGTCAGCATAATGACCGGTATTCCTGACTCCCCTCGTATGGCCTGCAAAATATCGATACCATTTTGCCCAGGAAGTCGAATATCCAGAATAACCAGAGCAGGGTGCTGACGACGCAACAACTCCAGTGCCCGACGACCATCACCGGCATGTTCACAGGCAAATCCCTCATGGCGCAGATAAACCATGAGAATATCGGCAATTTCTAGCTCATCTTCCACGATCAGGATCAAAGGACCCGATTCCACCACCATACGCAACTCGCCCCAGGTCAAACATGTGCAACGAAGTTTACACGCAAATCAGGCTGCCATAGAAAGCAAGATTCTCCTTCACATCCATATAACCTCCACAATGCATCCACGATGACTAAAAGCTGATGATGCATCCTAGCGCGCATGAAGATCAAGGAACTGGCATCAACGTCATCATCGTATTTCCTTGCCTGGAAACGACCGGGCTGCTTGAGTATCGCCCTGATTCTCGTAACCCTGCTGCAGGGCTGCATGTTAGCGCCTCATCCAGCGCTGCCCCAAGAGAAGTTCTCCCCGTTTTCCTCAGGTGAAACCCAGACTATTGACCCCAGTAGCTGGTGGATACAGTTTCATGACCCTGTCCTCAACCAGCTGGTGAGCGAGTCCCTGCAAAATAATCTGAGTCTGGCTGAAGCCAGACAGCGTTTGCAACAGACAAGGCTTGAACTGGGTTCTGCCGATCTGCGTTACCTGCCCGAATTGCATTTTGTGACACAAAACGTCACTTCAGCCAGCGGCATAGATACTTTTGTGCAATTTGGTTTTGACAGCACCTGGGAACTCGATCTTTTCGGGCGCAAGGACAGCACCTTACAACAAGCTCGCGGAGCCCAACTTGCACAAGCCTCTCGCCAGGATGCTGTCGAGGTCAGTATCATCGGCGATGTGGTACGCAGCTACCTGGAACTCCGAACGGCTGAACAACAGCTCGCCACCCTGGATCATCTCGCTGCCATCGATCAGCATTGGCTCAACCAGTTACAGCGCCAACAGACTCTGGGACTGGCTTCCGCTCAAGCCGTCCAGGAGGCTGCCTTAGAAAATGCGCGCGCCCAGCGTAGCCACACGGATTGGGAAATACAAAAAATGCAGAGCGCCTGGCGCTTGGCGCTGCTCATCGGCCAGCGACAGCCAGATCCGGCTTGGTTAAGCACGCCCACTGGGGCCATGCCCGCTGAACTGTCACTACCTCCCTTGCCCCTTAGCCTGCTACTCAGCCGCCCCGAAATACGTTTAGCTGAAGCCAGCATTATGCAAACAGCGGGAGCCTTAGGTATGGCTAAGGCTGATCTTTACCCTAGCCTGACTTTAGGCTTGGGTTACTTCTTTTCTACCAATGAAACGCGCAATGTCACGTTTTATGGCGAGCTCAACAGCGCACCCAGCTTTGGCCCGGTCATCGACATCCCCCTGTTCGACTGGGGTCGGCGCCGGCGTCATGAACAAGCTCTCAAAGCCGCCTTGCAAGCTGACCTGCTCGCCTACCGCCAATCCGTACGCGCTGCCTATGTCGAAGTACAAAATGACCTCATCGCCCTGAAAGGACAGGCTGAGGCCCTGAAGCAGCAACAATTTTTACAGCAAGGATCCTCATTGTCCTTGCAAACTGAAAACCAGAAACTAAAGCTGGGCATGTCCAGCCCCTTACAACTACTGCGTATTCAACATGATCAGGATGAACAGCAACTACAGCTGACGGAAGCCAGCACGCGCTATGACATGGCCTATATCGCCTTGTTCAAATCCTTAGGGGGAGCCGCCTTGCCGCAGGGGAAGAAATCATGACAGCGGTAGCGCGCAAGACCCTGTGGCGTGAATGGCCGCGTTTCTTTCCCTCCATCATGGCAACGGGTTTTGCCGGCTTGTTGCTGATCGCCCAGGCCGGACTAGTGCTAGGCATATTTGGCAGTGCAGCCATCTACGTCACCGCCACCTCAGGTGATATCTGGGCAGGGTACCCAGGCACACAAAGTGTCAACTTGGGACGCAATATCAGCAATGACGTGGAAATGTTACTGCGTATGAACCCTGAAGTCAGTCACGTGGAACCCATGCTGTGGCTGGATTCAGACTGGCGAGGCCCACAAGGCGGCGGGGTATCGATTTCTGTCAATGGCATCAATCCCCATGCCGGGGGACTGATGTTCAGTCACCTGCTCCGGCCTGCGGTACGCGAACAGCTGATGCAACCCGGAGCCGTGATCGTGGACCGGGCAGATCTTGATGAGTTGTCCGTCAAACTCGGTGATCATGCCTGGATAGATCATCACCTCGTTCATGTCATCGCTACGATCAGTGGCCTGAGGGCTTTAGGTGGCGTGAATGTCCTGACCTCGCTGGATACGGCACGCTGGATCAGTGCTGACCCTATGAATCTGCAACGTTCCACCTATTTTATTGCCCGGCTCAAACATCCCGAACTAGCGCAGGCTGTGATCGATCAGCTGCAGCGGGACAAACATGACACCTTTGGTCCCTTTCAACTGTGGACGGCCCATGATTTTGCTCGCCAATCACAACTGTTCTGGCTGTTTGACACCGGAGCGGGCGTAGCCGTGGTATTTCTTGCTGCCATCGTATTTTTAGTCAGCGCCATTATTTCCAGTCAATCCCTGATGGCGGTCGTCATCGGTTCTTCACGCGAGTATGCGACCCTCAATGCGTTGGGTGCCGGTATGTCAGCGTTGCGCTGGATGGTCTTCGAACAAGCCATGTGGGTGGGTGGCTTAGGCTTGCTGCTCAGTGGCCTGTTAAGTGCTCTTTTACTAGGGGTGGCTCATAGCCGCGATGTTCCGGTCGACATGACGGTGGCCACAGCCCTGGTCTGTGTGATGCTGGTCCTGCTGCTTGCCGTGGTCTCCGGATTGTTCGCCATGCGTGGCCTGATGCGCGCAGATCCTGCGCTGTTGTTGAGGTAGCCATGAATCCTGATCGCGCCCCTTCCCTGCAAGCTGATTTGATCAGCAAGTCCTTTCTCAGCGGCTTGATACGTGTCCAGGTATTGACACGACTGTCCCTGACCGTGATGCCTGCTGAACTGACTCTGATCGTCGGGCCTTCCGGTTGTGGTAAAAGCACCCTGTTATCTATCGTCAGTGGACTGCAGAATGCTGATGAAGGCCGGGTTATTGCCTTGGGTGAGGACTTAAGTCAAGCCAGCCGCAGCCAACTGGAACGATTCAGACTGCATCACACCGGCTTTGTCTTTCAGGGCTTTAACCTGTTTCCTGCCCTGACAGCCCGCGAACAAGTGGAGTTACCGCTGTCCTACCTCAGATTACCTGAACATGAGATACATCAGCGCGCCCACAATGCCCTGGACGAAGTCGGTATGTTATCGCGAGCGGATCGCTATCCGGCTGAACTCTCTGGGGGTGAGAAACAAAGAATCGCCATCGCCCGGGCACTAGCCAAATCGCCGCAACTTCTCTTTGCTGATGAGCCCACCAGTGCCTTGGACGCGGCTAACGGACAAGCCATCATCGACATGTTGCACCGTATTGCACGTGAACATGGAACCACCGTGCTATGCGTCAGTCATGACCCTCGCCTGGTGCGGCATGCTGACCGCGTATTGGCCATGGAAGATGGTGTCATTCAAAGGGACTGGCGCGACCCTCAACTCCATCCCACTACAGAGGAGCTTGTGCATGTTTAAACGGCTACTCCCTGGCGTTTGCCTAGCCGCGTTAGTGGCATGTTCACATTCTGAGCACCCGGCATCGTCAGCACCCTCCTCACCTGAAGTTGCTTATGCAGCGGTCGCTCGTGGACAGGTAGATGTCGAACATGGCCTGCTCGAGGTTGTGGCAAGGACCTCAGGCAGCGTGAACCGCATACTGGTTAATACCGGCGACAGGGTACATGCCGGGCAAAAACTGGCAGAGTTATCGACAGACACGGCAGAACTGGCCTTATTGAAGGCCAAAGCCGAGCAACAGCATGCTGAAGCAGCTGCGCTGGTTTTAAGCCAGCAACTCGCAGCTGTGCGTCGTCAGGCTGAACGCATGCAGGCCGCTGTTCAGGCCGGCGTGGGCACCCAGCAGCAGTCCGATGAAGCCACACAAAACCTGGTTCAGTTGCAGGCTCGTATCGCAGAAGCTCAAGCTGGCGTAGCGCTAGCCGTCAACCAGGTGCAACAGGCCCAGCTCGAAATATCCCTAGCTACTATCACGGCACCCGTCGATGGGCTTATTACACAAACCCTGCTACAGCGCGGACAATGGATTGATGCCAGCAACCACCCTGGCTTGTTTAAAATTCTGCCGCATGAACCACTCATCATACGCGCCGAGGTGAATGAAGATTATATCGGCCATGTCCACCCGGGTCAGGCCGCGCTGGTCACTCTGGAGTCCTCTTCCGTCACGGCAGTTCCTCTCGCCGCTCATGTGACGCGTATCGGGCAAATTCTGCAAAAAGGCATACTCAGTGAATCACCTCGTCTCGCCAACGATTTTGAATGCATTCTGACCTTGGATCCTCCAAAGAATGACACCACTGTGCTGCATATCGGCCAAACTGTCATGGTAAAACTATTATGAAAGCCATAAGCTTGCTTCACCCTCAGCATCGGCGCACTAACAACAGGTTATCCATCCAGCAAGATCTTCACAAGATGCCGGCGCCGTGGATAGTACTGAGCGATTTTGATGGCACCATCAGCCTCAGTGACGTGACTGACCATGTGCTGGCTCATTTGGGCACCGAGGGTGTCAGCGACCTGGAAGAAGCCTGGGAGCGTGGCAGCATAGGTTCTCGCGAGTGTATGCGCGGACAGATAGCCTTGTTGCGCGCCACCCCGGAAGAGCTGGATGACTGTATCGATGACATCGTCATCGATCCTGACTTCGCCGCCTTCGTACAGCAGGCGGAACAGCAAGGCATCCGGGTCAAAGTGGTCAGTGATGGCCTCGATTATGCCATCCACCGCATCCTCAATCGTCATGGCCTGAACCACCTGAGTGTAGCTGCCAATCATTTGGCCTATCTGGGTGAGGATCGCTGGGAGCTGCAGTTTCCCCATGCTCAGGCCCATTGCGCCCGAGCCAGTGGCAACTGTAAATGCGCCAGGCTGGAACAGCGTCATCGCCTGGGTGAACGCGTCCTGTACATCGGCGATGGAACCTCGGATTACTGCGTCAGCGGCAGCGCCGATTTCATTTTAGCTAAAGATAAATTAATAACTTTCTGTCAGGAACAAGGCTTACCCTATCAAGCTATTAGTGGGTTTGGTGATGCTATGGAAGCCTTATCTGACTTCTCGGGGACGAACAACATGCAAGATAACAGCTACCAACATCCAGAACTCTCCAGCGGAAAATATGCATGATCAGTAACGTTGAGTTCTTTTTGGAAGGTGGCCGCGCCGGCATACTGCTGATACACGGCCTGACGGGAACACCTAAGGAAATGCGTTTTCTGGGACGTGGCCTGCACCGCGCCGGATTCACCGTTTATGGCATGCAATTGGAAGGACATTGCGGTGATGAGCAGGATCTATTGGCTACAGGCTGGCAGGACTGGTACCGTAGCGTGCAGGTTGCTGCCGACCGATTAAGAAAACAGGTGGATCACTTCTTTATCGGGGGCTTGTCGATGGGGGCTGTTCTGGCCTTGCGCTATGCTGCCGACTTTCCCGAGAGGGTCTCCGGGGTCGGTGTCTATGGCCCCACCTTTCGCTATGACGGCTGGAGCATACCGTTCTATGCCCGCCACCTTTATGTACTTTTGCGCCTGGTCAAAAAGCTCAACCTGCTGCAAGACCGGCGTTTTAATGAACACGCTCCCTATGGCCTGAAAGACGAACGCCTGCGCGCTGTGGTGGCCGCCAGTATGCAGAGCGGCAACAGCGCCGATGCCGGTCTGGCCGGTAACCCCTATCCTTCCCTGGCTGACATGCTCACCCTGGCAGCCGGCGTTCGCCGTGACCTGGACAAAGTCATCTCCCCCTGCCTGATCATGCATGCACTGAATGACGATATCGCTGATATCAGTAATTCCCGCCTGGTTGAACGCAAAGTATCCGGCCCTACACGCATGGTGGTTCTGGAGAACAGCTATCATATGATCACCATTGATCTGGAGCATCGCGAGGTCATACGTCAGTCCGTGGATTATTTCCGGCAACAGATTGAAAACCGTTTGCGTGCCGCAGGTGATTTCTCCACCGTGGATGAGGTGCTGGGCCGTACACCTGAAGCAGTGACGGGCGCATGACCCCCCTTATCCTCCTGCTCTGGCTGTGCAATATCGTTTTTGACAGCGTGGGGCAATTGGCTTTCAAAGCCGCCGCCTTAAAAGAGCACCCAAGCCAAGGCATGGATTACTGGTTGTTTATCGCTCGGCAACCCATGATCTGGCTGGGTGTCAGCTGTTATCTCCTGGAGTTTCTCCTCTGGCTGGCTTTTTTATCCCTGGTTCCTTTATCCAATGGCGTCATCCTCGGTTCCATCAATATCGTGACCCTGATGCTGGCCGGCCGTCTGTTCTTTGGAGAAAAACTGACACCCTGGCGACTGGCGGGGATGGCCCTGGTCGCCATGGGTGTCGCTGTCGTGGGGGTCAATGGATAATGCTTTTTTATGTCCTGGGTTTTACCGTGCTCATGGTGTTTGATACCCTGGCACAGATCAGTTTCAAGCTGGCTGCCATACATGCCATGCCTTTGCAAGCCGATTTATCCTGGATCGTGCGTGTCTTCAGTCATCCCTGGATCTACGGAGCCCTGATCGGCTATCTGGGCTCATTTTTTACCTGGATCACCTTGTTGCGCCGTGTACCTATAGGTCCCGCTTTTGCCGCGTCCTATCTGGAAGTGATCAGTATCCTGATCTGTTCTGTATGGCTGTTCCATGAACCCATCACGGCAGCACGCGCCGGCGGTGCCGTGATGATTGTGCTGGGCATCGTTTGTCTGGCCAAAGCTGAATCTGACTTGGCCTCGTCACCTGACTAATTTACTACGTGAGACGTATTGAATTTGATGGCGCTTCGGCTAACCTAGCTGCAGGATAACTTGCCATTTCACCTGTACGGGATTGCACAATGAGTTTGATTCAATGGAACGACACTCTGTCCGTAGGCATTGAGGAAATCGATAAGCAACATATCAAGTTGATTGGCCTGATCAACCAACTGAATGATGCGATACAATCCGGCCATGATCAGGAGGCTCTCGCTGGGGTTCTGGATGAGTTGGTGGCTTACACCATGTACCACTTTGGTACCGAAGAACGCCTGATGGAACTCTATGCGTACACCGAACTTGCCCCACATATAGAGCGCCACGAGCAATTTCTCATCGATATCACCACCTTTATCGAACGCTACCAGGAACGTAGCTCACCACAGCTAGCGAAAGACCTGATTACCTTCCTGAGCGACTGGCTGAGTAACCATATCCTGCGTACCGATAAGGAACTGGCCAGTTTCTTAACCCAGCACGGTTACGAAGACTAAGTAAATTGATAGGTATTGACCCTGTTTACTTATGTTTTACGCACAAACTTGATAACAGCCCATACGAAGCAGAGGATTTGTCACCCGGTGCATGGCCTGGTTATGCAGCATGTAGCGGCTTGATTCGATCCACTTCTTTCTTGATCGACTGAGCGGCCGTCCAAAGATCAACCGATCGCTGCGCATTAAGCCAGAATTCCGGCGAATTACCGAACAAACGAGCAAGCCGGAGCGCCATTTCAGGGCTTACAGCACGACGCTCGCGCAGTAATTCGTCGGTCCTGAAAAATTCAAATGACGTCACGTCAATATACCCCATGGGGTATATTCGCTCTAACATTGACGCCACCCCAAGTAACCCTTGGGTATTTTCGTACAGGTAGGTGTGAATGAGCACCTAC
>JAJZHP010000048.1 GCA_021804355.1 Pseudomonadota bacterium
GGCTTCTGCTGCCTCATCGGCAGCAAATTCATCAGGGGAAGGGTAAGCTGCCAGCATGATGCTGGTGGTCGCAGGCTGGGGTACTAGATGCTGCCAGAGACGTTGCCAAATGCTTTCCGTGATAAAAGGCATGATCGGGTGTAACAGACGTAAGGCAGCATCAAGAACTTCTTTTAACGTGTCGACAGTACGTTGGCGGGCAGCCGGGTGGTCGCTCTGTAAAACAGGTTTGGCCAGTTCCAAGTACCAGTCACAAAGATCATTCCAGACAAATTCGTAAAGATCCTGGGCGACCAGATCAAAGCGAAAATCAGCAAAATGTTGTTCAACACGGCATGTGGTGCTATGTAAACGGCTCAGTATCCAACGATCTACTAGGGAGGCTGGAGCAGCTGCTGCGGGTGAGTTCGCCTGTTGTTCAATATGGTTGAGTACGAAACGGCTGGCATTCCAGATTTTGTTGCAGAAGTTACGGTAGCCTTCAACGCGTTTAAGATCAAACTTGATATCCCGTCCCGTTGAGGCCAAAGCCGCAAAGGTAAATCGCAAAGCATCCGTACCATAGGCAGCGATACCATCGGCATAATCGCGGCGGGTAGATTTTTCAATGTTTTTGGCATCTTGCGGGCGCATCAGGTCGCGGGTTCGTTTGCTAACCAGAGATTCCAAATCGATGCCATCGATCACATCAAGCGGATCTAGCACGTTGCCCTTGGATTTGGCCATTTTCTGACCATCGCTGTCGCGAACTAGCCCATGAACGTAGACAACACGGAAGGGAACCTGGGTATGCCCGCTGGCATCCTTAAGCAGATGCATGCTCAGCATGATCATGCGGGCCACCCAGAAAAATATAATGTCAAATCCAGTGACCAGGACATCGGTGGGATGAAATGCTGCAAGTTCTTCGGTAGCATCCGGCCAGCCCAGCGTGGAAAACGTCCACAGTCCTGAGCTGAACCAGGTATCCAGAACGTCTTCGTCTTGTTTCAGGTTATGTTCAGGCGATAGCGCATAATATGCCCTGACTTCAGCCTCATCGCGTCCTACATAGACGCGGCCTTCTGAGTCATACCAGGCTGGAATACGATGACCCCACCACAGTTGTCGAGAAATACACCAGTCCTTGATGTCGCGCATCCAGGCGAAATACATGTTTTGATAAGACTGAGGAACAAAACGAATACGCC
This sequence comes from Pseudomonadota bacterium, assembly GCA_021804355.1. GTDB lineage: Bacteria > Pseudomonadota > Gammaproteobacteria > Pseudomonadales > Moraxellaceae > JABEVH01. The sequence goes on from JAJZHP010000048.1 coordinate 1,191, forward strand.
CATCTTCCACAGCGCGCAACGCATCCTGGGCCAAGGGGGCGGTTCGAACATACCATTGGTCGGTTAACCAAGGTTCAACGATCGCCTGTGAACGGTCGCCGCGCGGAACTTTAAGGACATGAGCTTCAGTGAGCTCCAACCATCCTTCTTGGCTGGCAAGATCCAGCAATTTCTTGCGAGCTTCCAAGCGATCCAGGCCTGAAAGAAAAGCAGGAGCGGTTTCATCGCCTGAAGCTTGCCCCTGACTATTAAATATCTCAAACCTCGCCAGTATGTGGGCATCACGGTCCAGTACGTTGATCATGGGCAACTGATGGCGTTGTCCAACGTCGTAATCGTTGAAGTCATGAGCCGGTGTAATCTTGACGCATCCGCTACCAAAGGCCGGATCCACATACGTATCAGCGATAATCGGGATTAAGCGTCCGGTCAGCGGCAATCGGACCTGCTGGCCTATCATATGCTGATAACGCGCGTCATCAGGATGTACGGCCACCGCCGTATCACCTAACATGGTTTCCGGACGGGTGGTAGCAACGATAAGGTGGCCACTACCATCAGCCAGTGGATATCGCAGATGCCATAGCGAGCCTTGGGTTTCTACCGATTCCACTTCAAGATCTGAAATGGCCGTATGTAGTTTAGGGTCCCAGTTGACTAAGCGTTTGCCGCGGTAAATAAGGTCGTCCCGATAAAGACGCACGAAGGCTTCACGTACCGATCGGGATAAGCCTTCATCCATGGTAAAGCGCTCACGGCTCCAGTCAACCGAGGAACCCAAACGACGTATTTGTCGGGTGATGGTGCCCCCTGAGGTGGCCTTCCATTGCCAGACACGCTGGATGAAATCTTCACGGCCGAGATCATGGCGTGTTTTGCCTTCAGCACCGAGTTGACGCTCAACCACCATCTGGGTGGCTATGCCGGCATGATCGGTGCCGGGCTGCCAGAGGGTGCGATGACCGCGCATGCGCTGGTATCGAATCAGGCTATCCATAATGGTATTGTTGAAACCATGCCCCATGTGCAGGGATCCGGTCACATTGGGGGGAGGAATCATGATGCAGTAGGCGGGACCCGTTCCCATGGGTTTAAAGTAACCAGCCTGCTCCCAACGGTCATAGAGACTCTGTTCCAGGGATTCAGGGTTATAGGAGGGATCCATACTCATCAATGTTTACTCAGCAACAGGGGCGGACAGGAGAACATTATAACTCAGGCTAGTTCGATCTTGTTCACCGACCAGCCCAGATCACGATAATGGCGCCATTGCTGACGCTGAATTTCACGCTGCTCTGCCGAGCCAGCCACCAGTTGTATCAAGCGCTGGCAGCGACGCCCGGGTTGACAGGGGGTTCGGGCGATATTGAACCAGACCTGGGCATCGGGGAGCGCCTGGCCCGACCAGGTAATCAGTGCGGGTGGGGCCTTGGCCGGTATATGATCAATCAGGCAGTGCGGCACAAAACTTTCAGGGCGAAAACTCCACAGGGCCTCATCGATACGGTGTGCTTCGGGTTGGTCTTCAGCCAGCACCAGAATACTTAAATCCTGTAGCCAGGCTTTCTCCACCAGCCGACACAGCACCTGCATGCGGGTTGTTTCCTCATCCTGTGGCAAGACATAAAAGGTGACGTCAGGCATGGACTTGTCGCTTCAGAAATTCAGCTAACAAAGGTACAGGTCTTCCTGTAGCTCCTTTTTTGGCACCGCTCACCCAGGCTGTGCCGGCAATGTCCAGGTGAGCCCAGCGTGTACCTTGGGTAAATCGTGACAGGAAACAGGCTGCTGTAATCGCTCCAGCCGTGGGGCCACCGATGTTGGCCATATCGGCACAAGGAGAATCCAGTAACTCTTGATAGTCATTCCAGAGCGGTAAGCGCCAGACGGGATCCTGGCTGATGCGTCCTGCATCGATCAGATCCTGGGCCAGGGCATCATCGCCACTGAACAGTCCGCTGGTTACTTTGCCCAGAGCTACCACGCAGGCGCCTGTCAAGGTAGCAATGTCAATCATGATGGATGGATGGTATTGTTTCTGCACATAGGTCAGTGCATCACAGAGCACCAGGCGACCTTCAGCATCGGTGTTCAGGATCTCCACGGTTTGACCTGACATACTGGTGACAATATCGCCAGGTTTACGTGCCCGGCCGGAGGGCATGTTTTCTGCGCAAGCCAGCACACCTATCACATGCACGGGTAATTCGGCCGCGATAAGGGTCTGCATGACGCCCAGGACACTGGCTGCTCCACACATATCAAACTTCATCTCATCCATGGCTGCAGAGGGCTTAATGGAAATACCACCGGTATCGAAGGTGATGCCCTTGCCGATCAAGGCTATGGGAGCCGTGCGCGATGAGGTGCCCCGGTATTCGATCATCACCAGCTTGCCTTCCTCTTCACTGCCTCGGCTAACGGCGAGAAATGCACCGGCTCCTAATTTTTCCAGTTGGGCTTCACCGAGGACTTTGACCTTGATCTTGCGAGAGGCTTTGGCAAGTAACTGTGCCTGTTCGGACAAGAACGTTGGAGTACAGACATTGGAGGGCTGGTTGCCCAGATCGCGAGCCAACGCTGTCCCTTGGGCTATGGCCTCGGCCCAGGCTACGGCCCGGCGTGCGCTGGTCATCAAGGATTTGTCGAGTACGGTCAAGCTGAGGTCTCGTAATCCTGAGCGCCCAGACGGGGTGGTCTTGTAGGTCGTGAATTGGTAGGTAGTTTCGAGGGCGGTTCGGGCCATCAGACCCAACAAATCTGCGGCCGCCATATCCTTGACCTGAAGCTCATGCAGGCCTAGTACGGCTTGATGAGTTCCCAGTTCTTGTAGGGCTTTACATACGGTTTGAATCAGTTTGATCACGCCAGCAGCACGAAGTTCATCCTGTGGGCCTCGTCCCGTTACCAGAACCCATTCGCAAGCAAGATGAGGTAGTGCATACAAGGGCAACGATTGTCCCAGTTTACCTTCAAAGCCTGCTTTAGCCAGAACAGCACTGAGGGCGCCCTGAGATTGCTCGTCAAGGAGTTGGGCCGCTGCATCGAGTTGACGATCGGGTCCCACGGTCACGACCACAGCGGCCTGTTTTTCCAGCAATACGTTCACAGACTTAAGATGTACGTGCATGGGTATTCCTCGCGAGACAAAGAAGAAAAATTGCATGATAATGGTTAGGTGGGTCAACCTGCACGTTTTTTCATAACACGGTGCTGTGTTTTTATTGGAAGAGCACTGGAGGGGCATCATTCTTGAGCAAACTGGCCATCTATGTAGGCAGCACGGTATTCATGGCCATTGCAGGCGTATTGTTGGCCTTGCTGGGATTGGATCTGCTGTTCGCTTTTCTGGCAGAGATGGATGCCCTGTCGCCTACTTATCATCTACATGACGCCCTGATACAAGTCGTTCTTCACGTTCCGAGTAACGTCTATGAAATGATTCCAGTAGCCTGCCTGATCGGGGTTTTGATCGGTTTGGGGCTGCTTGCCAATAATTCTGAATTGACGGTTATGCGTGCTGCAGGCCTCTCACCTTTACGTATTGTATTTTATACCCTGCTGCCGGCTTTAACTTTTGCTCTCCTTTGTCTGTTGCTGGCACAATGGGTCGTGCCATACTCCGAACGTACGGCCCAGGTGCGTAAGCTGCAAGTGATGGGGTCCGTGGAGGATATTCAGGGGTACTGGCATCGCGAGGGCGATAATTTTGTGCATGTCGGTGCGGTACAGTCGCATGATATTCTGCGCGGTGTGGATTTTTATGCCTATAGTCAGCAAGGTCTTCTGCAGCAAACGGGATCGGCCCGTACGGCGGTTTTTGCCGGCGATCACTGGCAGTTACAGGATTGGCATTACAGCCTGATCAATGCATCCAGTCAGGTGCAGGCAGGACAGGTCAGTTCCCTGCGCTGGGATACAGCGTTAACTCCGGACTTTCTTAAAGTGGCTACGCTGGATCCTGAGTACCAGTCACTTAGTGGGTTATATGCCTATGCGACTTATCTGGCTCATGAAGGACTGGATGCGGGGCCTTATTATCTTGAGTTCTGGAAAAAGGTCATGCAGCCTTTGGCAACGCTGGTCATGGTGTTGTTGGCAGCATCCATACTCTTTGGTCCTTTGCGATCAGTGACGATGGGTTTACGGCTGGTGACGGGAGTGTTTCTAGGGCTGGGCTTTCGCTATGGACAAGATTTTTTTGGATTTGCCAGTTTAATTTATCATTTTTCCCCTTTTTGGGGCGCTGCTTTTCCGGCGTTGCTGGCTTTGCTGGCAGGACTCAGTGCCATGGTCAGGGTGCGCTGAGTGATGGCTGCGCTGACATGGCGATGTACAACAGCTACCGATGTTGGTAAACGTCGCAAAATCAATGAAGATGCCGTACTGGAACGTAATGAGGAGGGCTTGTGGCTGGTCGCAGATGGCATGGGAGGCCATGCTGCTGGGGATATTGCCAGTCAGGCTGTCGTGCATGCTTGTCGCCAGCTGTCGCTGCAAGGGTCGTTGATTGAGCGTTTAGATAAGTTGGAAGACACACTGATCGATGTCAATCATCAGTTATTGGCCTATGCTCAGGAACATTTGCAAGGTCGTACCATGGGGTCAACGGCCTTGGCACTCATGGCCTGGGAACGATGGGCCTTATGCGTTTGGGTGGGAGATTCGCGCTTATACCGCTGGCGGCATGGTGAGTTTGTCCAGGTGAGCCGGGATCACTCCAAGTGGCAGGAGTTACGTGACGGAGGCGCTGATGAAGAAGCCCTTAGCAGAGAGCCTCAGCTGAAAAATGTGATTACCCGTGCTGTAGGCGGACAGCTGCAGCTGTTTGCAGAGGTGCAGTTGCTACACCTGGAATCTGGGGACAGATTTTTGTTATGCACAGATGGTTTGTATAACGAGCTGGAAAATAACGATATAGCGAGTCTGCTCTCTCAGGGAGAGATACACGACGTAGGGCAGCGTTTAATGGGCCAGGCTTTGCGGCAAGGGGCTAGGGATAATGTCAGCCTGATTGTTGTAGAGGTGCTTTAGGATATGCCAACGGATGCCATCAATCTACGTTTGCTGCAGCTTTCGGGGCAGTATTATCACCAACAGATCACAGAAGAAGTGTATCGCGCGCAAAGGCATGAACTTCTCAAGCAGGCTATGGAATCAGAAGGCAGTGAACTGGAACCTCCGGTTCTCATGCAGGTGGTGTCAGAGGTCGTTACCCCAGTCGTGGATGAACCCAGGGCGCGTCGGGTAACACCCCCGGGGTTTATGCTGATAGGTTTGATTTTATTGCTCGTGACCGTTGCCGCTGTGGTTGTCTTAGCGACCTTGTAAACTCAGGTTCTCACCGTGGCATGGGATAACATGCGAGCCCTTAAGCGCTGCAAATGGCTGGCTAGGCGTGAAGATAGTAGCTGTTCACGAATCTCTGGTATCGGTTCGACAGGCATTTCAGGCATGTCTGCAGGAGCTTGTTCCAGTGTTGTTAACCGCGCCAGCGTGGTTTCCAAGGACTTGCCTAGCAGGCCGCGTCGTGCTGGTTTAGGTAAATAGCGAAAAACCTGGGCCTGATTGATCAACTCCACGACACGACGTGTATCCTTGAGACTGGTTAAAACGATGGTGAGTATTTGTGGACGTTCGCGTTTCAGGGTTTTGATCAGCGTACCGGCATCTTCTCCCGGGAGTAGTAGCTCCGTCACCAGTACCGTTATGTTCTGGGTAGCCAGTTCACGCAAGGCCGCTTCCAGCGTGGCTGCCCAGATGACATGATGTTGTGCTCCCACAATCTCTTTGACCATGTCAGCCGTTTGCGCATCGGGGTCAAGCACCAGCAAATTGCGTATCGGAGAGGTAACTGCTTTTTTATGGGCGGGCAGGGCTGAATTTAGCTTGTCGCGAGACTGTTTGGCCAGCTCGGCTGCAAGCCCAACGGTATCGCGTAGTTCCTTGGGTCCCCAAGGTTTGTTGATATACCGAAATACTTCGCCTTCATTGATAGAGGCCAAGCTAGCCTCAGCATCGGCATAACCGGTGAGCAGAATGCGGATGGTATGTGGCGATATCTCTCGAGCTTGACGCAAGACTTCGGTGCCCGTCATCTCAGGCATGCGCTGATCAGAGATCAATACATGAAATTCCTGCTCCTTCAGTAAGATCAAAGCCTCAGAGCCCTTCGTGGTCGTTATAACCTCGTATTGCATACGCAAGAGCAGACCCAGGCTGCGTAGGATGCGTTCTTCATCATCAACCAGAAGGATTCTAAGTTTACTGCCCATGTTAATCTCCTAAGCCACGGCCTGCTGCAAGGGTCGTGGCAGGGTAATTAGAAAGCGCGTGCCTACGCCGGGACGGGAAGCCACCTGAATGCGCCCCCCGTGTTGCTGAATGATTTGATAACTGATGGATAGGCCTAATCCTGTGCCTTGCCCTACAGGTTTAGTGGTAAAGAAAGGGTCAAATATTTTCTTTAAATGGTCTGCATCAATGCCGCAGCCGTTGTCTTGTATGGAGAGGTAAGTGCTGGATTCATCGGCCCATGTGCGCAGTAAGATTTTTCCACCCTGCGGCATGGCTTGAGCTGCATTGGTCAATAAATTCAACAGGACCTGATTGATCTGGGAAGGAATCATCCGTATGCGCGGCAGCGGGTTAAGGTCTTTGATGACCTCAATGCCGTATTTCAGAACATTACGGCCTATGAGTAAACTATTTTCAAGGCAGGTGTTGAGATCAACATCTTCGACAAAAGCCTGATCCATGCGGCTGAAATCTTTCAGGCTCAAGACCAGCTCACTGATCTGTTCCAGGCCATATAAGGTATCGTTTTTTAGGCTAAGTAAGTCATCTTCCAGAGACTCAGCCATCAACTCGGCACGTTGCTGGTAGAGTTCGTCGATTTCAGCGGCTAGAGCATCAGGATGGACTTCCGGATCCAGCATACGCTGCATAAGCTGTTCGTAACGAGGCATGAGTTGCAAAGGGCCTTGGCAGAGTTCGTGCAGCATTTCCACGTTATTGCGTACATAGCCCAGGGGAGTATTGATCTCATGGGCTACCCCGGCCACCATTTGGCCTAGGGCTGCCATCTTTTCAGACTGCACCAGTTGCGCCTGTGAATTACGCAGGCTACGTAAGGCTTTGGATAAATCGCGGGCTGTTCGGCTAACCTGCTGTTCCATGGCCCCCAGTAAATCAAGTACCGCACCCATGCCGCGGTAAAGACCTTGTTCAATCAGAATAAAGTCTGCGGATAAAGGCAATGTCATATGTTGAGTGACATAAGCAGCTGCTTCTGACGGGTCGGTCTGCAGGTCAACGACCAAGGGCTTGGTGTCCATGAAGTCCGATACGGGACGCTGTCCATAAAGCTCGCGGCCAAAACGTTTTAGGAACATCTGATTGAGCCGATGGCGGGTAATGATGCCCACAGGTTGCTGGTCATGAACGACAGCAATAGAGAGCACATGCTCGTATTCGGGGTGTAGAAACGCATCGGCTACCCGGTCGATCGTGTCATTGATATCGAGTGGTCGTACATCTCTCAGGAGTTGAATTAGATTGAAATCATCAGACACGTCGATGAACTCCTCGTCACATAAGCACATCCTGTGCAGGGAAGTCAGGGCTCCCAGATTATCAGCAAGATGTGACAGAATTTTGACGAGCACAATGACTTTATGACGAGCATGCATGGCCAAGCGCCATCAAGGCAGAAAGACCTTTGCTTGCAGCCAGCAGAAAGGGTAGATAGGTCCAGCATGATCACCTTGGATATGGTGAAACTCGATGAGGCTAGGGTAATTAATGGTTGCGCGACCCTGTATGCACGTCAGGAGCAGAAGCAGGCGTTTTGATGCGTGCAGTCTTGAGTTGCGGTGGGGATAAGACGATGCGCGTTCTGGACAGACGGTCATGTAGCGTTAGGTTGTCACGATCGAAAAGCTGCCACCAGTAACCCAGTCCCATGGGAAAAAAACAGGCCATAGACCAGAGATAACGCATCAGAGCATCTCTCCAGCGGGGCAGGGAGCCATCCATGCGTTCAATTTTGATGTGCCAGGTTTGCATGCCTAAAGTTTGTTGGTTGCGAACCCAGAAATAACTGTAAAACAGTCCGGTGGTGAATAGGACCACAGGCAATATCATGCCATAGCGTAGGGAGGGTGACAGGATGACGAGATTATGGTGTTGGGAGGCTGAGAGGGGAGTTAAAGCTCCGATCACCGCAAAAGCTACCAGAAAATTGATGGCCAATAGCAATAGGCCATCGTATACCATGGCAGCAAGCCGTCGCCAAAGTCTGGCAGAGGAGAGTGGGGGTGATATCATTGAAAAATTCCAAAACTTGGCGGAATACCTGATCACGGTGAGTTTACCGCAGTCAGCGGCGGTCTGTCATAAATACATGGGTAATTGTTTAAGCTATCATTTGCCTGCCATCGAGGCTGACCAGAAAGATGTCAACTGCTCGGGAGAACGACGGATGTATGCAGGAGAAAGACTCAACAGTATCACGCATCTGGTCGGCACCGTATTAAGCCTGTTTGGAGCCGGAGTACTCTTGGCCGTCGCTACCCTGCATCATGATGGCTGGCGTGTTGCGGCTTTTGCAGTTTACTGCTTTACCCTGATTTTGCTTTATACGTTCTCGACGCTGTATCACAGCCTGCAAGGCCGGGCTAAGGCGATTTTTCAGCGACTGGATCATACGGCCATTTATTTATTGATCGCCGGAACCTATACCCCATTTACGCTGGTTACCTTGCATGGGACCTGGGGTTGGGCGATATTTTTTACCAATTGGGCCTTAGCCTTGTTAGGGATTGCTCAGGAAATGTGGTTGGGTAAAAAGACCCGTTTACTATCACTGATTATTTACGTGGTCATGGGATGGATGGTTGTCGTAGCATTACGCCCCCTGCTGCATGCATTGCCAGGCATGGGTATGGTATTGCTAGGCGGAGGAGGGCTTGCGTATACCCTGGGTATCGTATTTTATGTCCTGGATGACCGTATGCCCCATGCTCACGGTATCTGGCATCTTTTTGTACTGACGGGCAGCATACTCCAATACCTGTGTATTTTGTTTTTTGTTGCCTGAGATTGTTTTCGTCTTAAAACCTGCCCCGGGTCAAGGCCGCAAGATCAGGAATGGGGTAGGCTGCCGAGCTTGTATTCAGGAGAACCCTATCGTGCTCAAGCACCATTTTGCCCTAACGCCAGAACATGTCCTGCCACCTGTTGTCCTCAAGCATTTGCCGGGACCTCGTTTTTGGGGGCGTGTACAGCGATGGTTGCCCCCTGCCCTGAAGAAGAGGCTGATACAGGAATTGCTGGGGGGGCAGTTATTGTCTGCATTACCTCCCGAGCGGCTGCGTTTTCTGGAAGGCAGGCGCTTAGGTATCGAGGTGCTGGATATGGATTTCAGGGTCGTGCTAACAGCGGTTTCAGGTCATTTAGCGGTCCTTGATGAACAGGCTCAGGCGGAGGCCTGCGTACAGGCCACGACCCTGGATTTTTTGTTATTAGCCAGTCAGCTGGAAGATGCTGATACTTTGTTTTTTCACCGTCGTTTGCATATGACAGGTGATACTGCTTTAGGTTTAGAAGCGCGAAATCTGATGGATCAACTGCCTTTGGATCAGTTAAGTCCACGTCTGCGTATTGCTTTAAATCACTTTACGCGTATGGCGGTGGCTGCCCGCAAGGCGCATTACGCTGGGCGCTAAACAAGCTGAAGGCCAGCTTGTCCGTGCCAGAAGCCATTGCAAGCGCCCCTGCGTGGCAGGGCATGTCCTTCCCGAATGGCAGCAGCGAAGGCATGGACTGTTTCTTCAATACCTTGCTGTGGATACAGACGCACAATATCGACACCATATTCTGTTAGTTCGGGGAGTTCAGGTCCCAGATCCTGAATGGCATCGCCTTGAACCTGAATGCCATTGATGCGTAAGAAAGCCGAACCTTCGCGGGTGGTTAACGGTAAGCCGTCGGGGTCCTGTAAACAGCATAGTTCGCAATCATCTTTACTGCGTTGTTGGGCTCGTGCACTAAAACAACGCGCAGACCAGGCCAGGGGTGGGCGCCCCCAGGCCGTGACTTCAACTTGAGGAGGTACGTGGACATCGGGCCAGTGTTCTAAAATACGGGCCAGGGTATGTTTGCTTTGGTCGATGGCCATCACCCATCGCACCATATTTAAGCCTTGCAAATAGAGGAGGGCCTCATGGTTATAAAGCCCCAGGCTAGGTCCGGCAACAAAAGGTTTTTGCAGCTGATGGCATAGCTGCACAGCAGCCATATCGTTGGCTTCTATCAGAAAGTCAGGTTGATCAACCCACTTTTTTAAGGAGGATAACTCAGATTCGGCTTCAATCAGGGCCAAACTGGAAAGAACCACTTCTTTGCCACTGTTCCGCAATGAGTCAGCCAGATTCAGCCAATCCTGCCGCCGCAACTCGCGTCGTTTGGAGCAGACGGTTTCTCCCAGATAGACGATGTCAACGGGCCAGGAACGAACTTCTTCGTAAAAGGCGAGGACGTCATCTTTTTTCCAGAAGTACTGCAAGGGAGCCAAACTGATACGCATATCGGTAGTATTCCTCGACAAAGTGGCTATGGTATTAATGCCAGTCACGATGGTAGGGGCCCAGGGTAGTCTGGCGCCCTTCCGCCACATATTGCAGGTCCTGTTGCCAGCTTTCCTTGGCAATATAATGTGTCGCATCGCGTTGACAGGCATCCAGGGCTTGTCGCCATACCGAGGCAACTCGGGCAACGTAGGCGGGGCCTCGCTGCCGACCCTCAATCTTGACAGCCGCTATACCTGCAGCCGTTAACTCAGGAAGCAAGCTTATCGTGTTCAGGCTGGTAGGTTCTTCCAGGGCATAGTAATAGCGGCCATCCTTGCCCGCATAACGTCCTTTGCAGACGGTGGGGTAACTGGCTGCTTCGCCGGGCTGAAACTCATCGATGAGTACCTCACCTAAACGTACGCGTCGGCGATCCTGGCCCAGTTCTTCCCAGTGTACATGTTCAGCGGGAGAACAAACCCCATCGCAGTTCGGTGACTTGCCTGTCACATGGCTAGAGAGTTGACAGCGACCTTCAACCATGATGCAAAGACTGCCAAAAGCAAATACTTCCAGAGCAACGGGTGACTTGACGGCCAGACGCTGCACTTGTTGCAAGGACAGAACGCGGGGCAGCACGGCGCGACAGATACCGAACTGTTCATGGAAGAACTGCAGGCTGGCGGCATTGGTGGCGGAGCCTTGTACCGAAAGATGTCGGGGGATATGGCTGTGTTTTTTTGCGGCATAGTCCAGCATGGCCATTTCCGCGATGATGAAGGCGTCTACCCCCGCGGCAGCGGCTGCATCCAGGCTGTTTTTCCACAGCGGAAGATCGGGGCTTTGCGGATAGGTATTAAGGGCTAGATAAATTTTTCGTCCACGATCATGTACCTGCTGGCAGGCTGTGGCCAGAGTCTCGGGTGTAAAGTTAAGACCGGGAAAAGCGCGAGCATTGCTGCGATTATTGATGCCGACATAAATTGCATCTGCTCCATGTTCCAAGGCGGCTTTTAAGGCTGCCGGGCTGCCTGCAGGACAGACCAATTCCATGATCAATGACTCCTCTTGTTCATAAGATCGGACCATAATGAGGTGATGCGTTCCTGGATCTGAGCATCAGGTTGCAAGGGGCGTCCCCAGGGGCGGCTGACTTCACCGGGCCATTTATTGGTGGCATCGAGCCCCATCTTGCCTCCCCAACCCGCTTCTGGGCTGGAGAAGTCTAAATAATCGATGGGAGAGCGATCGATCAGCAAGGTGTCACGCACCGGATCCATGCGTGTTGACATGGCCCAAATGACCTGAGACCAGCTGCGGGCATCGATGTCATCATCAACCACAATGACAAACTTGGTATAGGTGAACTGCCGTAACCAAGACCAGACTCCCATCATGATGCGACGTGCGTGGCCTGCATATTGTTTGCGTATGCTGACAACAGCCACGCGATAGGAACAGGCTTCAGGAGGAAGGTAGAAGTCAACAATTTCTGGGAAGACGCGTTGTAAAATGGGGACGAATACGTCATTCAGGGCATGAGCCAAGATGGAAGGCTCGTCTTCAGGAGAGCGCCCCATATAGCTGCCATGGTAAATAGCTCCTGGGCGCAGACTCATGCGTTCTATAGTCAGGACAGGAAACTCAGCGACAGCATTGTAATAGCCGGTATGATCGCCAAAGGGTCCTTCCATGGCGGTGTCGTTGGGATAAATATGCCCTTCGAGGACCATTTCAGCGCCTACCGGAGCATGCAGCCCCGTGAGTTGTCCACGGACCACCTGGCTGGGGTGGCCGCGTAGTAAGCCAGCAAAATCATATTCCGACAGCGTGTCAGGTATGGGGGTGACGGCGGCAAGTAGAGTACAGGGATCGGCACCAATGACGACCATGACGGGAAAGGGGCGTTCCGGATATTTTTGCTTCCAGGAAGCGTAGTCCTGTGCCCCACCCCGATGCGCCAGCCAACGCATGATGACGCGACGCGGTCCGATCACTTGTTGCCGGTATATGGCGACATTCTCGCGTTCCTGCAAGCAGCCTCGTGTCACCACCAGGCCCATGGTAATCAGTCGTCCTGCATCTTCGGGCCAGCAATGTTGAATGGGGAGGTGGCCTAAATCGATGTCATCACCCTTTAAGACATCGTGACGCTGTATATAGTCATCCATTTCCTGAGTACGAGCATGGAGCAATTGACCGTATTCCGGCCAGGAGCGCAGCATGGATTTTAAGTTCTTGGGCATGCGTGGTTCTTTGAGCTGCGCCAGAAGATCGCCAATTTCCTTGAAAGAGCGCAGGGCGCGATGGCGCAGGGCTTGCTGTATGCGGCGTTCATGGCCAAACAGGTTGCCTAAACTGGCGTGCGAACTGTTTTTAACCTGGGTCATGAGCAATGCAGGACCCTTTTGCAAGAGGCTATGCCGAGCCAGTGCGGTAGTTTCCAAATGAGCATCTAGCGGAGTTGATACGTCAATCAGATCACCCGATACCTTCAGGTCAGTCAGAAACTCACGCAAATCAAGATGCGGCATGCAGCATGTGCTCCAAATAAAGGCTAGAAAGTTTAGAGATTGGCTATGCAGGAATCTTGCGCCAGATCAATCGATTGCGCTAAAGGTGAATAACGGACAGATGCTTCTGGCAGGATAATCGCCCTGATAGGTCGTGAGGTAATGCCGTGGACTTGGCTCAATTTGTGAACACCTTGGGGCAGGACTTGTTGCGTCAATATGGCGAGCGTGTGCATAAAGTAAGTATTGATGCTGGATTTAATTGCCCGAATCGAGATGGCCGGTTGGGCGTAGGGGGGTGTACTTTCTGCAATAATGCCTCCTTTATCCCGGGTCAAAATGATCGACCAGGCATTCATGAGCAAGTAAGAACGGGTGCCATAGCGGTTGAGCGAGTTACGGGTGCGCGCAAATTACTAGCCTATTTTCAGGCCTATACCAATACTTATGCCGATGTGGAGCTCCTGAATAACCTGTATCAGCAGGCCTTGATGCAGGATCATGTGGTGGGGATATCCGTAGGAACACGGCCGGATTGTGTGCCAGATCCGGTCCTGGATCTCTTAGCACATATTCAAGCACAGGGACATTTGGTCTGGTTAGAGCTTGGCTTGCAATCATCTTTTGATGAAACGTTACAACGGGTCAATCGTGGCCATGATTACGCCTGTTACGTCGAAGCGGTAGAGCGGGCCCATCAACGTGGGCTCAAGGTATGTACTCACCTGATTCTGGGGTTGCCCGGGGAGGGAGCAGAACATGCAAGAATCACCTTGAGCCGGGTTCTAGAACAAGGCGTGGAGGGCTTGAAACTTCATCCTCTGCATGTGGTTAAGTCGACCAGGCTGGCATTTCAGTGGCGTCGAGGAGAATACGAGCCCTTGCAGCAACAGGACTATATAGATCTGGCTGTCGAACTTATCCGCCGCACGCCCCAAGAGGTCATATTTCATCGGCTTACAGGTACGGCAAGCCATGACTTGTTGTTGGCTCCGGCGTGGTGCGAACATAAATGGGCTGTTATCAATGGGATCAGTGGCCTGATGGCTAAAAACGGATGGCACCAGGGTGATTTATGTGTGGCAGATCAGATCTACCGTGAGCCCTTGTCTTCTGATAGAATGCTGCGCCTTGGTACCACCACTTAAGGTGGCATTCAGGCCCCGGTGGCGGAATTGGTAGACGCGACGGATTTAGGTTCCGTTGCCGTAAGGTGTGGAGGTTCGAGTCCTCTCCGGGGCACCAATCTTTTTTGTAACTTATTGTTTTTGTTGTTTTTTATAAGCTGGCTAAGATTTGAATTTGTATTTTACCCCCATTTATACCCCCAATTTTGTTTGTACCCTCTGGGTGGTGGTCACTCTGTCGTGAGGCAACGGGTCGGCATACATGCTAGTCGCTGATCCTTTCACCTTGATCAGTGTCAAAATGGCCTCATACTCTGTTGCGCCGTTTTTATTCATGCACTATTTCTTGGAGTACCGGCCTACTTCAGGGCAAGTGTGATATCTAACTCTGCATTAGTTGTGTTTGCTTTTTTATAACCATTTATGCTTTTTATTAACTTCGTATAGGTTTTTAAAGTTATTGGATGGGAGTCTAACGTTGTACTAAGATACTCATAAAGTGCATAAATATGTTATGTGCACTTCGTTACGCAATAACGTGAGCAGCCGCAAAACCCGGCAACGTGGTAGGCTCTACCTTCAAATATCCTCAAGCCGCCCATGTGTGCCACAGTTCAAGTCCATAACAACCATCTTGGTCATAGCGATGGTAAGTTGTGAAGTGAGTAATACGCCCGGCGCCTCTGCACTACGTGTACGCGTCGGTTTTCTTTTGCTAGATCTTACGCTCCATCATGTCTGCAACCATGGGGCCCACTCATCCCAGCCAGTAAACGCTCCAAGTTCTGACAACGAAATAGCCTGGTGAGCTACTACCGGGAACCCATTTTTCAATAGATTCTTGAAGCGCTGTCCCCAACTCGAATTCGGGCAAATCACCAGCAGCAACTGTTGCATCAGACAAAAATAGAAGAATGGCCTAGCGTTGTCCAATTGGATTGGCCAGTTTGCCAGAGCTGAAGATCGTTCTAGGATATTCAGGTTCCATAAGCGATTGTGGTGTGCAGATACATTACGTATGAAGTTTAAACTGCGTAGCCATTGTGCAAAAATCTTGCCCGAAGGTACCCCATACATGGCTGCAATTGTCTGCTGGTCAGCGTGCTGCATACCGGCGAAGAGTTTGGACAGCAGGCCAAAGTCCCACACCTCAATGGCCGCCCAGATCGGCATAGCGCCGTACATCTGCTGATGGTGCACAACAAAGGGCTCCTTGCTCGCTCGTTTGAGCATGGCCTGATACTTGGCTAGCCAGACTTGGTGCTGCGTCTTACCTTTATTCGTTCCCAGTGGGATAGGTTTCTTGGTAAAATTGCCGTGCAGGCATGCCGGGTTTTCGTGAGCGAATGGGTCGCGTTGGCCAAGCAAATGCGCCACTTCCACACGCACCGACATTTCGATGCGCTCCAGCGCATCCAGGGCCAAGAGCCGCAACTTCTTGTCGAATACATACAGGCGTACTACATCCTCAAAGCGACTCCCGGTCAAAAATACGTCTGAGCGAACGGACCTACCTTCGGCAATTGATGCTGTTTTATCCATAATCCTGAATGGGTACCAGTATCCGCTTAGACGGTAATATCCAACACGTTTCAGATAATCAATTGCTGAGCTCCTATGATCAATCAGCAATCCCCTATCTTGTATCTTCTGAATCTGGCCATCCAGTGAAAGCCACGGTTTGACAGGTTTCATGCGTCCCATTTCCTGCAAACAAAATTTGATGGTCCTTCAACGGGTACGGGGATCGTGTCAAAAGACAACTCTAAGAAGAGGAAAATTCTACAGACATACCCCCTGCCTTAGCATAGATGACATGTACTGGCTTGCCCGACGAATCCCAAACCCATTCGTACCAGAGGATTGTTTCTGTTTCACTACGTTGGCCCGGCTTGTGGTATCTGTCTTAGCCTTTTTTCTGCCTCCGAAAAATAACCTCGGCCTTGTTGTTACCTCGTTGCGATCTTGTCCACCCGCGTTATGGACTCCATAAATTCAGGGTTAGTGTTCTGCAAGCGTAGCCGTAATCTTGCCGTTGTCGAACAGTTCCAACACCTGATTGATACAAAACCCATCTGCACAGAGATACCGTCGGGCGGTAGGGGTATCCAAAACTCCTCCTTCAAGGAGAAGTCAGGGATCATCAGATCTGCCGGGGTATAGACAGGAACGCAAGAACCCGGGGTACTGAGGATGTACTTTAGTAGTACGGCGGTAGGGTGTTTGAGTTTGCCAAGAAACGTTGCACCCTAACGCGTCTCCTTGTTCTTCCTAGCATGCCATGAATCCGGGCAACAGAAAACGAGCAGCATGGCCTTGCTAACTCAACGTCTTCGCTTATCAGTTTGTGCGTAAAACCCCGCCATTCATGGCGAGGATATAAGCATGTCGTTGACTGCTTGTTTTGAGCTGCCTATAATAATGGGGTATCCCTTTAGCTCCAAAGATAGCGTAATATCTGGATGGAAAGCCCCAAGCAATACCTCAGATCGGACATTCCGACCCATGAATCACCGGGTCGCCGCATTGCTTCCTCGCTGGATATTGGGAACGCACCATGGGTGCCGTACAGCCGGCATAGTTGGCTTATTATTTGGATAAATTCGTATTTCGGTTTAACCGTAGTGCATCAAAATCGCGTGGTTTGCTCTTTTACCGATTACTTCAACAGGCTGTCGTGACGCATCCGATAACTTACAAGGCGGTCATAGGAAAAAGAAGCGAAAAATCGTAAAATTTAACTCTGTGGAGCTAAGGGGATACCCCATCTATAATAACAGTATCAAGAGGATTGATACGTTGGCAACCAAGACCCTAAAAGTTCGAGTGCGTGACAAACACGCTAAGGTTCTTGCAGCACAAGCAAGGGCGGTGAACTTTGTCTGGAATTACCTGAATGAGTTGTCCAGTCGTAGCATACGGGAGCGAGGCAAATTCCTTTCTGCCTTCGATATGCACGCCTACACCACAG
>JAJZHP010000149.1 GCA_021804355.1 Pseudomonadota bacterium
TACGTCATGGTAGGTGGAGATGTCAACACAAAACCATCTCCGTATAATCAGTTCCCTGCCTTGTCTATCTATTCGGTCAAAACTGGACAAAAAGTTGCTGCAATTCATGAACATGACTCTGCAGATATTGTGAGTATCCGATTCTTACATCATGGGGGTTATTTAGTAGTTAGCGAAGTGGATGGCTACATCCAGTTCTGGAAGTTTCCTGAGATGCGCCTGGTTCAGGAGGTCAAAGGCGAGGCCAGCAGTCTGGCAGTCTCACCCGATGGTCAGTACCTGGCGGGCGGAGGTTATAAAAAAATCTTAGTCTGGAAAATTCATTAATCCCGTTAGTTTGCATGATTTTGTACCCAGCTATCTATAGTGAAATCTATGGCTAACGTTATGGTCTTGCTCTTCTTCGGCAACTAGATCACTAAGTTTCATGTTGCATCGGGCAGATTGCATTTCCAATCATTTTCATTGCAGCTCGCTGGAAGATTACCTCGCCAAAACCGGCCATCGAATTAGCTAAGGTCGTTGCCTGAGCAGTTTTCCAACTGCTTACACCCTCATGTAAGGTCTTTTCGAAATGAATGTTTTTAATTGGGACGAATCTTTGACATTCTCCCCGCCCTCAGCCGATGGCTGCCGCTTACGTGGAACCCATATAGATCTATCGAATACCCAGTATGGATCCGCCGCTAACAACATCCTCGCGTCCCCTGAAACACCCAATGCTCGTGCTTCAGGATGGTATCATGAGGACCCGGGTTGACTCAGATTTACCCTCCATGACGACCACTCATCCCCCCCATGCCTATCGATCGCTGCTCATACTTCTTCTGCCCTTATGGTTAACCCAATTACTGCAGATGGGACATGGCATGGTGGATACCGTGATGGCTGGCCATGTCAGTGCTACCGCTATGGCTGCCGTTGCCGTCGGCAGCGGTTTATGGCTCCCCCTGTTGCTGTTTATTCATGGTGTCTTACTGGCCAACCTGCCTTTGCTCGCTGAAGCACGTGGTGCCCAGCAATGGATTGAAGTCACGCGTATCGTTCATCAAGGCCTGATATTAGCGGTTATTCTGAGCTTGGGTGCCTTGGCTGTTCTGGATACCATTCCATTACTTTTCAAATACTTACATATTAGTCGTGATATGGCTCCCGCGGTGACCCTGTATCTACACGGAATTAGTCTGGGCGTTCCTGCAATCTGTATGTTCATGGTATTGCGCGCCTATAGTGAGTCACAAGGCTACCCTGTACCCGTGACCCTCATCAGCCTGACTACCTTGATGTTAAATATCCCCCTCAACACGCTTTTCATCCATGGCTGGGGCCCTCTTCCTGCCATGGGGGGCGCAGGCTGTGGTTATGCGACGGCCTGTGTCTACTGGGTATCCTTGCTGATGTTAGTCCTATGGATCAGTTGGGCCCCCTCCTACAAGCAAACACGGTGGTTCTCGATGCCGATAACATGGAATCCCCGTTTACTAAAACGCATCCTTCGCTTGGGTCTGCCCATGGGTGCTTCGCTTTTTTTTGAAGTCTCAGTCTTTGCCCTGATCGCTGTGATCCTGGCTCCTCTGGGCAGCATTACCGTCGCCGGACACCAAATTGCGCTAAATGTTGCTTCACTACTGTTCATGTTGCCACTTTCCCTGAGCAATGCACTCACCATGAGAACAGGGTATTACGCAGGGAGCCTGGATGTGCAAGGTTTACTGGCCATGTTACGCGCTGGATTAAAACTTACCCTATGGATAGCCTTTATCAATGCGGCACTTCTCATAGGGTTGCGTCATTGGTTACCCCTGTTGTATACCCGGGATCAGGCGGTCATTGCCTTAGCACGACATTTAATGATTTTTAGTGCATGTTTTCAGCTCTTTGATGCCCTGCAAGTCTCTGCGGCTGGCGTCTTACGCGGCCTTAAAGATACTCGAGTCCCCCTTTGGATTAGCTTGTTTGCCTACTGGGGACTAGCCATGCCGCTAGGTTATACCTTGGGAATGACCTCATGGTTGGGGCCCGCCCGGGGCGCGCCCGGCTACTGGATGGGCTTGGTATTAGGCTTGGGTATGGCTGCTTTTTTCTTAAGTTGGCGATTAAAGCAACATTTGAGTATGACACTCCTAAAGCTCGCCGCCATTCGACCGATACCTTAAGTATGCCGTCTTGTCTTCGGGTGATTGACCATGAAGCTGCGCCCTCAAAGTGCTCATATCGTTTCCATGCAGGATTTCCGCGACCGGAAGTCTCCACATATTATTCGTTTGGCCCCCGAGCTTGATGGCTTGGAGATGCTCTACAGTAACGACACGGCTAAAGAAAGAATGTTTAGTCTTAAAATCTTGTTCTGGGGACTCTACAGCGATGGCTCTGTGGCCGGTTTAGTGCCCTGGCTCAGGGATATTGTATCTTGCCCTTCTCTGCGCGATCCTCTGAATGGCCATTGGCAGGGCTATCATGACCCCGGCATTGACCGTATCTTCATGGATGCCCCGGCGCATAAAATTGCTGAATTGCAGAGTTCTGCCGAGTATTTTCGCTACGAGGGCAACAATGCCTCTGACATCGTTCAGGAACTTCCCGATACCCTAGGAACCCATGCCGTATTAACTCATAACGGATTTCGTAGTTTTCTGCTGACAGAAGTCGTCAGTTGGCGTTTGTTGTCGGGCGGTCAACTGCAGGGACTATTGATCGATGAATCACGTCTCAGTGTCACACCGGTTCTGCCCGGAGATCCCTGCCTCTACCCAGCAAGCAGCAACCCTGAGTTTAAGTACTTTTTTCAACACCGGATTGCTAATAAAATCAAAGAACGTGACCCCGAAACCCTCTCAGCCATGTACACCTTGATAGACTGAGCCCGACTACGTGCCTTTGCGCATCCGATAAACAAAAATCTCACCTCTGACTTCCTGCATGATCAGAGTATGTCCCAGAAAATCACAAAACTTGGGAATGTCTCGCTGTGTCGATGGATCTGTCGCCAATATCTCCAGAACCTCTCCCTCCTGCATACGACGCACTGATTTATGCAGCAACATAACAGGTTCAGGGCAAAACAAGCCACGTGCATCCAGTCTATGTTCTGCAGTATTTGTCATGCTGTCAGTTTCCATTGTCTGTCCTGCCAAGGCTATCTTTCTATTTTATGGCATGATGCACCCACTTAGCCACTCTGGGAAAACATCATATGGAGCATGACGCCCTCAGACATTTTTTGGAACGACCTGATTTCTGGGGTATCGTGAGTATTCCTATAGTAGCTGCCATAGTCACCTGGATTCATGTCTGGCTCGCCATGAAAATGGTTTTTCAACCTCTGGAGTTTATTGGCTATAAGCCCTGGTATCTCGGTTGGCAAGGCATCATTCCACGCAAAGCCGGACGCATGGCCGGCATCATTGTCGATAACGCTCTGGAGAAATTGGGTTCTGTAGAAACATTTTTTAGCGAATGCCAGCCAGAAGAAGTTGCCAGGCAAATTGCCCTTTATGTGCGAGAGCATGCTGAAGAAATCAGTGATGACGTTATGCAGCAGCATAGCCCTGTTCTCTGGGACAATCTCCCTCGCGATGCTCGTCAGATGGTGGTTCGAGCCTTGCGTCGCCATGCTAAAGCTGTCTCAAGCAATATACTTAAAGACCTGGAGGCACATGTCAGCGACTATATCGACCTACGACAAATGGTGGTCCGCCGTATGATGGAGGACAAACAACTGCTGGTCAGTATGTTTCAGGAAGTCGGTCATAAAGAGATTCAGTTTATCATTAACAGCAGTTTTTGGATTGGCATGCTGTTTGGTCTGGTGCAGGCAGGTCTATGGGTGATTTTACCTTATGGGTATGGGTTACCTCTCTATGGTGCAGCCTTGGGCTACTTAACCAACTGGGTTGCCCTAACCCTGGTTTTTGAACCCGTGAACCCTATACGTTTGGGCTCAAAACGATGGGGCTGGACCCTGCAAGGGTTATTCTTACGCAGACAACAAGAGGTCTCCGAGATGTTTGCTGAATTAACCGCGCGTGAGGTATTGAGTATCCAAAATTTTATGCAGGAGATGTTTTACGGGCCACGGCGAGAACGTACACGAGCCCTCATGCAAAGGCATATACGTCCCCTGTTGGAAGGGCTAGCCGTTCGCGGTGCTGCCTTGCTGACGATGGGGCCACGAGCCTATGCTGATCTCAAGCTCAACCTTGTCGACACGGTCGTTGAAGCCTCTTTGCGGCCCCTGTCTGATCCTGAACTCAATCGTGTTCATGGGCAACTACTACGCAGAAGCTTATCCAGTCGTATGCAACAAATGAGCAGTCAGGAGTTCCAGGGCTTGTTGCGACCCGCCTTTCAGGAGGACGAATGGATACTGATCACCATGGGTGCCGTCATGGGCTTTATCGCTGGATGGTTACAACTGCTGCTGGGCTTTCACTAAGGCTAAACAGAGCAAGCTATCTGTTCTGCCAACCTAAGTAAATGCTGGTGGTCATGCAAACCATCTATCAGGCGCTGGGGTATACCCTTCCATCCAACTTGCGCACCCACCAGGGCACCCGTCAGCATAGCCCGGGCTTGATTTTGTCCACCCCCGTTGACCGCATGCAGAACGGCTGATTCAAAATCAGTCTTAAATCGTGCCGCTAAATAATAAGCTGCAGGAAGCTGATGATAAATGGCACACGGCATGCCA
>JAJZHP010000150.1 GCA_021804355.1 Pseudomonadota bacterium
ATTAAAAACAAAAATAGCTCTGATCAGAATGCTATGGGCATGGCTCGGAAAACTGGCGCCAACTGTGAACCCCCTCAAACAAGCAGAGTTGTCCAGCCTCGCTTGGACAATAACTGTCGTAGCCAGTTTCCTGCTGTTCGCTACAATAGGCCAGCGTCATCAGTGGGGATGACTTAACCATAGAAAATTTCTGACGGCATGAAACTATATTATCATCCAACAACAATTATTACTTATAAATCAATGACTCATTCAACAGTCACAGACTTTGCTAGGTTGCGTGGTTTATCCACATCAGTTCCACGAGCCAAGGCTGTGTGATATGCAAGTAACTGTACCGGGATAGCATGAACTACAGGGGAAAGCACTCCCGTATGTCGTGGTGTGCGTATGACATGCACGCCTTCTGAATCCGTAAAGTGACTGTCCTGATCGGCAAAAACAAAGAGCTCTCCTCCTCTAGCCCTGACTTCCTGCATATTGCTTTTTAGCTTCTCCAGAAGAGCATCGTTGGGAGCGATGACTACTACCGGCATGCCATCATCGACCAGTGCCAGGGGGCCATGCTTGAGTTCACCGGCGGCATAGGCTTCTGCGTGGATATAGGTGATTTCCTTTAACTTGAGTGCACCTTCCATCGCAATGGGGTAATGCACACCACGTCCTAAAAACAACGCATGATCCTTACGGGCAAATTTCTCAGCCCATGCATGTATCTGCGGTTCCAGGTTCAAGGCATGCTGAACGCTACCCGGCAAGTGTCGCAGATCATCCAGATAAGCAGCTTCTTGCTCAGGGGTGATACGGCCACGCATTTTTGCCAGTATCACAGTCAGGGCAAAAAGTCCCACTAATTGTGTGGTAAACGCTTTGGTAGAGGCCACCCCAATCTCAGCCCCTGCCCGAGTATGAAATACCAGTTGTGAGTTTCTGGGTATGGCACTTTCAGGAACGTTGCAAATGGATAACGCCGTTTTTAGCCCTCGGCTCTGCGCAAACTTCAAGGCCTCCATGGTATCCAGGGTCTCGCCACTCTGCGATATGGTTACCAATAAGTGCTTAGGGTCGATAACAACATCACGATAGCGATACTCGCTGGCTATCTCAACCTGACAGGGTAAACCGGCGATGGCTTCTAGCCAGTAACGACCAATACTGCCCGCATAAAAGCTGGTTCCACAGGCAATGATTTGTACCCCGGTGCACTCCCTAAGCAAGGATTCTGCCTGGTCACCGAGGAGCAAGGGTGAAAATCCCTGCTCCAGTATGCTGTCTATGGTATCGGCTATGGCCTGAGGCTGTTCATGAATTTCTTTTTGCATGAAGTGGCTGTAAGGCCCCAGTTCTAATGAGGCCAAAGATACATCACTGGTATGTACTGGCCTTTCCACCTTTTGCCCCAAGTGGTTATAAACCTGCTTGCCCTGCAAGGTCATTTGAACCACATCACCTTCTTCCAAAAAGATCACGCGCCGGGTTTCAGAGAGTATGGCTGAGACATCGCTGGCCACAAAAAATTCACCCTCACCCAAGCCAACCAGGAGCGGGCAACCCATGCGTGCACAAACCAGCTCTTCCTCACGGTCTGCAGCTAACACCGCAATGGCATAGGCACCTATCAGTTCCTGGGTAGCGGCCTGCACCGCAGCCAGTAGATCCTTAAGTTTGAGATAATGGGCGTGTATCAGGTGAGCAATGACTTCGGTGTCAGTCTGTGAAGTAAATTGATAGCCCTGTGCTTTCAGCTCTTCACGCTTTTGCTCATGATTTTCAATAATGCCGTTATGCACCACCGCTATCAGCCCACCCGAAATATGCGGGTGCGCATTAGGTTCGGTCACCCCGCCATGGGTCGCCCAGCGCGTATGGCCTATGCCAAGATGACCCTGGATACCTTCGGATCTGGCTGCAGCTTCCGTCTCGGATACACGACCCACGCGGCGAACACGGTGTATCTGTCCTTCATTCAGAATCGCAATGCCCGCACTGTCATACCCACGGTACTCCAGTCGCTTCAGTCCTTCCAATAAAATAGAGGTTACATTGCGTTTGGCGAGGGCACCGACGATTCCACACATAAATTATATCCTGTATTAATCCTGACGCTTCGGGCGTTTCCACCCGGGCACCGTTTGCTGACGAGCTCGTGCTATGGCCAATTGATCATCAGGAACATCTTTGGTGATGACCGAGCCTGCCCCTGTCGTTGCCGCTTTGCCTATAGATACTGGAGCCACGAGCGAGTTATTGCTACCTATAAATGCTCCATCACCGATCAAGGTCTGAAATTTGTTGATACCATCATAGTTACATGTGATGGTACCTGCACCTAGGTTGACCCCTGTACCTACGGTCGCATCGCCAATATAGCTCAAATGATTGGCTTTGCTGCCTTGTCCCAGGCGCGTGTTCTTGATTTCTACAAAATTACCGACATGGACGTGATCATCCAATTCAGCCCCGGGTCGTAATCGTGCGTAAGGTCCTACTACACAGTTCTCAGCGACCTGCGCTGATTCCAGCATACTCAAGGGCCTTATTTCACTGTGATCACCGATGCGCACATCCCGCAGATGACAGCCTGCGCCTATGCGTACGCCTTTGCCCAAGACCACCTCACCTTCCATCACGACATTGACATCAATGCTGCAATCTACACCATGTTGCAAGCTGCCGCGTAGATCAAAGCGAGCGGGATCTGACAGAGTAAGACCACCTAACATCAACCTTCTCGCCTGCTCCATCTGCCAAACGCGCTCCAGCGTAGCCAACTGCAGTTTGTCGTTAACACCTTCGACTTCCCATACCGCTGCGGGTTGTCGGGTAGCTATCGCTATGCCATCTGCATAAGCCATCGCCACTAAATCAGTCAGATAGTATTCGCCCTGCACATTATGGTTGGTTAAATGGGGCAGATACTTATGTAGTAACGCATTGTCAACGCAAAGTATTCCGGTATTGACTTCATGCAGGGCCCTTTCCTCGGCGCTGGCATCCTTGTGTTCAACAATGCGGACCACTTTACCTTGCTCACGTACGATACGGCCATAGCCTGCCGGTTGATCCAGGGTCACGGTCATCAAAGCAAAGCCCGTTTCTTGGGCTGCATTAACGAGTGCTTCCAAGCTATTGCTTTGGGTCAGCGGCACATCGCCATAGAGTATAAGCGTCTTGCCCTGAGCAGGTAGTTGTGGCAATGCGCATTGTACAGCCTGACCCGTTCCCTGTTGCCTGGCCTGTTCAACCCACTCCAGCTTCTCATTCGCCATAGCACGCTGAACCTGATCACCGCCATGTCCATAAACCACCAGGATTCGGGTCGGATTAAGTGTCTTGGCTAACATCACCACATGATGCAGCAATGGCTGTCCTGCCAAGGGCTGCAAGACCTTGGGCAGATCGGACTTCATACGTGTGCCTTTTCCAGCAGCCAGAATGACGATGTTGAGTGACATGCCTGATCTCGCAGATTTCAGTATGAGCATAACTGAGTGTTCATTAAAAAGGGGAAGAGTACTAGCCTCCTCCCCTTCAATTTTACACGTTCAGCCCGTATGAGGGAGCCGTTTCACGCTTAACCGCGCCCAGCCCGGTTCTTGTACTGGTTCAGGGTGCGCAGTTCCGCCGTAGCGCGTGCAAGGTGCTCAAGCGCTTTGGACATATTCATGTCATCGCGCTGCTCGGTCAGCACCTGCTCAGCATGGCGATGGGCCTGCTCAGCGGCCGCAGCATCAAGATCTGCGGCACGCACAGCATTGTCAGCCAGAATGGTGATGCGGTGAGGCTGAACCTCCATCATACCGCCCGATACGTAAAATACATCTTCCTGTCCGTCATGCTGAACACGCACAGGCCCAGGCAACAGCTGCGTGAGCAGCGCTGCATGGCCAGCGGTGATACCTACATCGCCCTGGGCCCCATGAGCAACCAGGAATTCTGCCTGTCCCTCAAACATCAGGCCCTTCATAGAGACGATGCTGACTGCCACTGACTTGCTCATGTTAGGCCTCTGTTACGCCATGGAACGGGCTTTTTCAGCCGCTTCCTCAATGGAACCTACCATGTAGAATGCCTGTTCGGGCAAATTGTCATATTCGCCGGACAGGATGCCCTTGAAGCCACGTATGGTGTCACGCAGGGAAACGTATTTGCCCGGTGAACCGGTAAAGACTTCGGCCACATGGAAAGGCTGCGACAGAAAGCGCTGAATCTTACGAGCACGGTAGACTAGCAACTTATCTTCTTCTGAAAGCTCATCCATACCCAGAATGGCGATGATGTCTTTCAGTTCCTTATAACGCTGCAGCACGGACTGAACACCGCGAGCGACATCATAATGCTCCTGTCCTATCACCAGAGGATCGAGCTGACGCGATGTGGAATCCAGCGGGTCCACCGCCGGATAGATGCCCAGAGCAGCAATATCACGCGACAGCACGACGGTGGCATCCAAGTGAGCAAATGTGGTGGCCGGTGAAGGGTCAGTCAAGTCATCAGCAGGCACATAGACGGCCTGTATGGACGTAATCGAGCCTGAACGTGTTGAGGTAATACGCTCCTGCAGCACGCCCATTTCTTCAGCCAAGGTAGGCTGGTAGCCCACAGCGGATGGCATGCGTCCCAGCAAGGCAGATACTTCGGTACCTGCCAAT
>JAJZHP010000151.1 GCA_021804355.1 Pseudomonadota bacterium
TGAAGGCATGGGTCTCGTTGAGAAAATCAAGTATGGAGCGCCCTTGCATTTGTATAGGAGGCATACTAACCCAGGCGGCGATGGTCTCATTGCTAGAAATGATTTTGCCAAAGACATCAAACTGTACAATGCCGACACCAGATTCTTCATAGAGAGCGGTTAAGGCATCAAGTTGCCTGGAAGCGTTTTGTTCACGACTCAAGAGTTCGCGATTATGTTGCTGCAGGGATAATGAACCCTCAAGTACTTGGGCCAAAGCGACGATCTTGCGCCATTGTCTATCGCTGAGGGGCAAGTCATGGGTGCGAGCCAAAGCTATCATATGCTCATGTTGATTCCCAAAACGATAGGCATGAATACAACAGACACCATATTGTTCCCTGATCTGAGGCAACAGGTGGGTATCTAGGGTCAGGGTTGAAAATTGCTGAGTGGCTGATGCAAGCTGATGCGTCAGGCTAAGGATGTCTGAGGAGGGGATGCATCCATGGCTAGGTAGCCTCAGGGTGTCCGTAGGTATATGGGCATACCAGCCGAATGCAGCGTCAGCAATATCATCAATCAAGTCAATTAATTGAGTATCCGTGTTGGCGGATGATAGGCTGTCTGGCACGCTATTCTCCCAGAGGCATGAGTTGTTTTGTTCCATGAAGCCGAACGAGCAGGTGTATTAGCGACTAGCCAAAGCTGGTCGGTGCGGTACCCTCTCATCAAGCGTAGTGATATTTACCAAGATTGCCACGGCTGGCGCCGCTTTGACAGGGTGCTGTGTTGGCTTAGCCAGCCTTGACGGGATGAAAATGCAGGTAAAGTTCTGCAACCAGATCGGGAATTCGTTCTGCCATTTGACGGCTGATTTTACGGTTGTTCTGCAGGGCTTGCAGCTCAACATCGTCGACCAGTCCAGAAAAGACCAGCATGGGCAGCGTGAGTTCGGCGATGAGATCCTCCTCTTCGGCATGCCAGCGGTCTTCATCGAGAAATACGGCCTCCATAAAGCCACTGCACCAATCGATCAGGTCATCATCGTTGGGGTCCAAGGGGCAAGGCAGCGATAAACCATCATCGTGGTAGCAATGTGCCGCCACGCTTTGTTGCCAATGTTGAATCAGATGGGCGATGCGGGCGGGTATATCGCCTTCGTCACCTAATAACTGCGGCAACCACACGGAAGATGCCAAGGGTTGCGGGCCTACACTGAGGGCGGTGATAAATCCATGAGCGCCTGAGAAAGTCAGGCAATCTTCGCCAGCCTCCTGATCAAAAAAATGTTCAAGCTCAGCGATTTCCGCTTCAGTCAGATCGACAATGCTCATGCATGACCGCCAGGAGAGTGAATGTCGGTTCATTCTAGCAGCCCTTGAACCGCCACATCAAAGACTTCTGGCCTTTGCGCTCGTCATGACGACCGATGTTGAAGGGGGTGTTTGCCCTGTCTCGCCGCTAATGGGGTGATCCCAGACCATTCTTTGAAGGCGCGGCTGAAACAGGACTGATCACTGTAGCCCACCAGTTGAGCGATGCGCTCAAGATGTATGCCTGAACTGCGAAGGTAACGAAGCGCCAGTTGCATGCGGATGTCCAGTTTGATCTGTCCAAAACTCATTTGATAGTGCGTCAAACGTCTTCTCAGAGTACGTACCCCAACACCAAGATGCTGGGCAGCCATCTCCAGGGTGACCGATTGGTTGCAGTGAGCCAACAGGTAAGTACGCAGGTTGAGCAGCATGGCCGTATTGATTAATGAATCGTTGTGATCTGGATCGGGCACAGGTTTAGGCAAAGCTGGTTGGGTTAACTCAGCATCATGGAAACGAATTTCATTTCTAGGTTCTTTGCTATAAAGGGGCACTGGCAGCAGAGCATGTGCTCCACGAACATCGGGAAGAGCGGATTCCGTGAAATGCAGCGTAAGGTTTTTGCAGATCATGGATCCTTGTCGGTAAAGACTGCCCATCACCGTTTGGGTCAGGAAGGCTTCCATGTCGTTAAAATAGGGGTGAATTTCTATCGATACGGCAAAATATTCATTTTCGAGGTGTATCGACCAGATGCCTAAGGGAAGACGCACTCGAAAATAGCTGACGATGGCTAAAAGAATTTCTTTATGACTGCTTTGCTGTGTCATCAGATAGCCCAGCAACCCGTGTGTATTTAGATCGAGTTGCATCCCGTACCGCAGGCCCGGAAAAGATTGGTGGGTCAGTCCGCAGTAACGCTGAATAATCCCGCGCGCCTGACGGGTTGAAATCTGGGCTTCAGGTTCCTTGAGGATAGAGACGGCTATACCTGAGTCGCGCATGATGCTTTCGACATCAAGGTGCTCCTGACTCATCTGGCGCAATAACCTCAGCAGATAGACCACAGGGATAACGGGTAAGTCATTCATTCGTCATGCGCAAGATCATGTTGGTCCCATGCAGGCAGGGGCAGGATCTCGATCTCCTTGTTTTTGTTTTATTGAATTTTCCAGCTCAACAGGGACAGAAAGTTCCCTGAATGACGGGATGATAAACCCATAGTGGACATTTGTGCACAAAAATTGACCGGATTTGTACATGAACTTGTCCTAAGTTGGAGTGACAATTATCAGTGAAAAGTGCAAGGGCTCACATAGGAGCCTTAGCGACGGCAAAAGCTGACAGCAGTTAATGGTCATGCCCGCACGATAAGAATTGAAAACAATAAGAACGACATACTCATTGAGGAAATTCAAGATGGAATCTGAGCGCCGCGTTTGGGCAGCCATGGATACGGCTGCTTGGGGTGATCGTTTTCGTTGGCTAGGTCTGACGCCCCTGGAGCGACCGGATCTGGGATTGGCCCAGGCGTTTATGCGCCAGGAAGCTGCGGTGGCTGTATCGGTAGGTCGTGATGCCAGTGTCTGGGCTGATTTATTTAATGATATTCGCGCCTTGAGATCATGTCGGGGTTTGGGTTTAGCCATCCCGGATCATGTGCAAATGGCTGCGCTTGAACTGCCGGCGGCGATTGAGTTTGTCATACTGGGGGAAGGCGCCGGGGTGCCCGAAGCCTGGCATGCCCTTCCTGTGATAGCTCAGGTTACCTCAGTGGAGCAAGCTGAGCTTGCTTTGCAAAGACAAGTTCATGGATTGATAGCCAAAGGGCAAGACAGTGGCGGTTGGGTAGGTCAGGAAAGTAGTTTTATACTTCTGCAACGCTTATTGTCCTTGCCCGGGCGTGGCGATATACCGGTGTGGGCGCAGGGAGGCATAGGACTGCAGACCGCAGCCGCCGCCATCGCGGGAGGGGCCTCGGGGGTCATTCTCGATGCAGCACTGACCTTGTTGCCTGAATGCCGTTGGCATTCCACCTGGCGACCACAGCTGACCGCTATGGATGGAAGTGAAGTTCGCGATATGGCTGGATACCAGCTGTATGTACGTACTCCAGGCGATGTGGCTTTATTAGAAACCATGAGCGTTGATCAAATCCGACAGGGGCTGGCTGAGGAACGCTGTCTGCCCCTGGGGCAAGATGCCAATTTGGCACTTTCGGTCTCTGAAGCCTGTGGTCATGTGGAAGTCCTGCTCCAGACCTTGCGTTTGAACGTGCCTGCCCAAATCGAGCAAGCCGTGGAGTTAAATCTGTTAGGTGAACATAGCCCCTGGGCGCGCAGCCATGGTGTTCAGTGGGCCATCGCGCAAGGGCCTATGACCCGAGTGAGCGACACACCTGAGTTCTGTGAAGCTGTTGCCTCGGCGGGAGGCTTGCCATTTTTGGTGTTCTCCCTGATGAAAGAAGAGGCTTGCCGACAGTTGCTGGTAGCTACGCAGGAGCGTATGCAGGGTCGCCCCTTCGGTGTTGGTGTTTTAGGGTTTGCCGATCCTCAGCTTTTGCAGGCACAACTCGACCTAATCAAGACGTATCGACCGGCCGCTGTTTTGTTGGCGGGTGGTCGACCCGCTCAGGCACGTGGGCTGATGGAGCAGGGTATTGCGGCGTATCTGCATGTTCCCTCACCGGGTTTATTGCGTTTATTCCTTGAGGAAGGGGCTACGCATTTTGTATTTGAGGGCAGGGAGTGTGGTGGGCATGTAGGTCCCCGTTACAGCTTTGTACTGTGGCAACAAATGATCAGCCTGTTGCTCAAGGCAGAACAGCCGCAGCGCTTGCATATTCTATTCGCAGGGGGAATCCACGATGCACGTTCAGCCGCCATGGTGGCGGCCATGGCGGCACCACTGGCAGCGCAAGGTATTCGGGTGGGGATCCTGATGGGGTCGGCGTATCTGGCAACCCATGAAGCCGTGCAATGTGCTGCCATCGTCGAACATTGCCAGCAGCGTTTGTTGGACGCGACATCGACGGTACTGGTTGAATCGGCACCTGGCCACGCCATTCGGTGCCTGCCCTCAGGTTTTGTCGATCATTTCAGGCAAGAAAAGTTGAGGCTGCAGCGTGAAGGGGTGGATCCTCGCACAGCAGGGAGTTTATTGGAGACGATGACCGTAGGTCGCCTACGCATTGCGACCAAAGCGTTGGATTACCAGGAAGGCCACCTGGTCGCTGTGGATGAAAAGATTCAGGACGATCAAGGCATGTTTATGATAGGCCAGAATATCGTCATGAAAAAGCATGTGCAGAGTATTGCACAGC